>DASXWB010000667.1:0-2998 GCA_036503915.1 Lacipirellulaceae bacterium
CCTGGCGCGGTATGTGGGGAACGCGCCCAGCAACTTCGTGGACCCGACCGGAAATGATGCCGCCCCGAATGCGTCCCAACAGTAAGCGTCCGGCCTGCCCATCCCTGGGCCGGCCCGGGCGCTCAGGGCCGCGCCCGGCGGCGTTCGGCGCGGCGGGCCTGTTTCCGTGAGCGGCGCTGGCGGGACTCTTCGAGCCGGTAGGACAGGACGTGCTCGGGGTGTGTGGCGGCCCAGCGGTCGGGCAGCAGCGATTCGAGATCGGGCTCGCCGACGGTCAGGCGGAGCAGGACGTCGCTGACATAGGCCCACGGCTCCAGGCGGTGGCGCTTCGCTCCCGCGAGGATCGTGAACAGCACCGCGGCTCGCGGACCGGCCTGTTCGTGGCCCACGAACAGCCAGTTCTTGCGGCCAATGGCCTGCGCACGGAGCGTGCGTTCCGAGACGTTGTTGTCGATCGTCAACCGACCGTCCGTCGTGTAGCGGACGAACGCCTCCCACTGGTTGCAGGCGTACGTCACCGCCTTGCCCAGCGACGAGCGCGGCAATGCGCGCTCCGCGAGCTCATCGAGAGAGCTCCGCATCCGCGCGAGCACCGGCACCGCTTCGGACTGCCGCAGCGCACAGCGGTCCTCCGCGGACAACTCCCGCGCGCGGTCCTCGATATCGTATAGTTGCCGGAACCATTCCAGCATCTGTGCGCAGTCGCGTGGAGCTGCTCCGCGGGCGTCGACGAACTTGCGGCGCAGGTGAGCACCACAGGCGACTTCCATCACGCGCCCGTCACTGCCCACATAGATTCCGTCGTAGCCGCCGTAGGCATCGGCTTGCAGATAACCGGCATAGTTCGCCAGGAACTCGTGCGGCCCGTCGCGGCTGCGGCCGGGCGTGAAGTCATACACCGAGTACGGATGCTGCTCGTCGCCGATGTACGTCCAGAACCGCGCCAGGCGACTGCCGCCCTCCGCTTCAGGATCGAGCAACCGCACGGGCGTGTCGTCGGTCCACACGATCGGCGAGGACAACACCCGCTGCTTCTGCAGGTCGTACAGTGGCTGCAGCACCCCCGCCGCCCCTTGCACCCAATCGCACAGAGTGCTGCGCGGAATGTGCACCCCGTGCCGCGTGAGAATGTCTTCCTGCCGGTACAGCGGCAGATGATCACCGAACTTGCTGACGAGGATCCAGGCGATCAGCCCCGGACTGGCGATCGATCGCGGAATGGGCCGCGGCGGCACCGGCGGGCTGACCACGCGGTCCTTGCAGCACGAGCAGGCATACTTCGGCAGCACGTGCACTTCGACGTGCAGCGTGGCCGGCTGGTACTGGAGCACGCGGGTCTCGTCCGTGCCGATCTGCGTCATCGCGCAGCCGCAGGTCTGGCACTGCTTGTCTTCCTCGGGAACGTCATGCTCGATGCGGTGCTGCGGCAGGCCATCCAGATCCACAGAACGCGAACGGCGGCGCCGACGACGTCGCGGCGCGAGTTCCTCCTCGCTGGCTTGTGCCTCAGTGAGCACCGGTGCCGCGGCTGGAGCGAACAGCTCGAACAGGTGCTGCTGGCCGGCCGCCTCCAAGTGCCGTTCGCGCCGCCGGCCGAAGACGTACTGCCGGAGCAGCGCCAACTCGTGCCGCAAGGCATCGCGCTGCTGCTGGAGTTCATCGCGTTCGCGCCGCAGTTCGTCATAGGACGCAGCCGTGTCGTCCAGCACGCGCCGCTGCTCGTCCGTATGGCGCCGCTGCCGGTCGAGCTCACGGGCCAGCGACTCGCGTTCCAGCCGCAGGGCCGCGCGCTCTGTGGCGACCGACTGGCATTCCGCGGCGAACGACTCGCGTTCGGCGGTGAGCGCCGCGTTCTGGAGCTCCAGTTGCCGGATGAGCTGGCGGCAGGCAGCCAGGTCGAGCGGTCGGTCCATCAGTCGCGCGGGGAAGAGAACGGGCGGTCCGTCACCACTGTCACACAATCGATGCGCGAGTGAGTGAATTTATTTCCGACCAGCGAGAATTTTTTCTGAAGCGTAGCCAGTGCGCGCGATGGTGCACGATCAGCCCGCGCGGCGATAGCGCTTGCGGCGGCGGGCTGTGTTGAGATCAATGCCGGCCAGCAGCATCGACAGTTGAGCCGCATCCAGCTCGACGCCTGCGGTCGTGGCGGCGGGCACCTGGAACGTGCCGGCTTCCAGCCGCTTGTACCACAACGCCAGGCCGTCGCGATCCCACATCAGGATCTTCAGGCGATCGCGGCGGCGGTTGACGAACACGAACAGATCGCCCGAGAGCGGCTCCTGGCCGAACACTTCGCTCACCAGTCCGCTCAATCCATCGAAGCTCTGGCGCATGTCAGCCGGCTGCGTGCACAGGAACACGCGGACCTGCGGCGACAGACTCAGCATGGCTGGCCCTCCGCAGCGTGCCGAAGTTCGAGCGCCGCCTGGAGGCACATCTCGACCAGCCGTTCGTCCGTGCTGGGCGCGATCTGGATCACCGCGCCGCCGGGCAGCTCGATTCGCAGGCCGCCGGCCGCGGAGCGGACCGACACCGGCACGAACAGCGGTGGTGGGGCCGTCGGCGGCGAGGTCCTGCGCCGCTGTGCGGCCGCTCCTTCCAGCCGCCGCTTCCAAGCGTAGAACGCAGCCGTGGAGACGCCTTCCCGCTCACAGAACTCGACGACGGTAGTTGTGCTCAGCCGATACCGCCGCAACCGTTCCCGCCACAACCGCTCCGCCGCACCATCCGCTCGACGCGCCATGCCAGCCTCCGCTCCGGGGAATTGAACATTCCCCGGCAGCGTACACCGGCCGGCAAGGATGGTTTCGGCGGGCGCTTACGCGGGACTGACCGCGCCACGATGAGACGGGTTACTCCGCCCGCTCGCGGATCCGGTGCTCGGTCCGCCGGTGACCTGTCAGATCCGGCACGAGTGACTCTGCCGAATCCCGGATCCGGCGATTGACCGCCACGTCGCTCAGCACGTAGACCGTTTCTTCGTTGCCGGCGGGAT
>DASXWB010000668.1:0-2065 GCA_036503915.1 Lacipirellulaceae bacterium
CGAGCGGCAATTGGGATATCGGCAACAGGAAATCGAGGCTGCCATCAAGCGGTACGAGCGTCTCGGCGTTACGGAAGAAAAAATGCAGCACCTCCAGGAAGAGTCGCGCAAATTCGCGGCCCGCCGCCGCTATTTGGACGAAGCCGAAGCGCAGCTGGCCCAGGAAAAGGCCGAGCTGGCGGATGAGTTACGCGACCTGGCCAACGAACGCCGCCAATTGGAAGAACAGACCGTGCGAGAACGGCGTGCGATTGCTGCGCAGCAACAATTGGCTCACACCGAGCAGCACCATCGGCAGCAACAACTTGACCAGCGCGAAGCCGAGTTGGACGCCCGCGAAAACGCTCTCGCTCAGTTGCAAGCCGAGTTGCGAAGCTCGCAGCGCGAGATGCTGGAAATGCGCCTAGCAACTGAGGAGACTTGGGCACAGCTTTCCGGTGCGCTCGCCCCGGCGAGCCTCACGCGCTCGATAGCCCAGGTACGGGCCCGGTTGGCAGATCATTATCGGACGACGCTCGATGAAATCAGCCACCGCCAAGCCGACTTGGAAGCTGTGCGCACCGATTTAGCGCAGCAGTTTGCGGCTCTGGAGTCACAGCGGCAGGAGCTGCAAGCCTGGGCCGAGCGGCGACACGCGGACGTCGAGCAACAAGCGGCCCGCCTCGTAGCCCGCGAGCAGGAACTCGACCGGCAGCAGCAGCATTACGAACAGATGGAGTCGCAGTGGCACGTCGAGCGGGCCGAGTTCCAGGCCGAGGTTCGACGACTTCTGGCCACGATCCGTAATCTGGAAATCGAAGAAGCGCAGGCTGCGTGAGCTAAAACGCAAGCCGAGGCTCGCCAGCTCGCAAAGCAATCCTCATTCGGCCGGCGCTATCGGCTCGCTCGCGTCGGAATTGTTTGTGCTGCGTGCCTCGCTGCTGTCTACGCTCGACGACTGTTCCTGGCGCTGATACTTGTCGGCATTCGCTTGCGCCAGACGATGCGCTTCTGACGCGTAGGCCATGCCCGCTTGGATCTCCTCGCGGCTGAAGTAAGGCGGACGGCTCAAACTGCGCCGCGTGCCCTGCAGCTTCGCGGCCAGCTCGTTCCAGCTCAGATCACTGTTCAAGTGCCATGCGGCCGCTTGCGCGGCGCCGTGCTGCAGCTCCCCGCGCCCAAATGCCTTTAACAGTTCGATCACTTCTGGCCGATCGAGGTGCTGCTCGGCCGGCACAATCATGTACTTGTTCGCCGATGACGGATTCTTCAAGCCATGGTCAAGGCAAACGACCGGGACATTAATCTTCGCAGTCTCTTCGGGCGGGATGCTGAAGATTCCGCCACCGCCGCCGAGTCCGCCGCCACCGCCGAGTCCGCCGCCACCGCCGAGTCCGCCGCCGACGCTTTGCCCGCCGCCACCACCGCCACCAAAGCCACCGCCGCCACGCCCGCCGCCGCCGAATCCGCCGCCGCCTCGACCACCGCCGGGAATTTGGGCGAGTACCGGGACGCCCGCGAACGCCTCGGGCAGTTGAAGGTTAATCGGCTGCTGAGTCTTATTGATGATGAGAATCCGCGCCGCGCGATCACTCTTAGCAATAAACTTGACGTCGACTTGGCCATCTTCCATTGCCTGGAAGAACTCTACGGCTGCGCCTGGGGCCGCGTCCGTTCCCGCCGCGGAATCCGCCGCCGCGGTGCGTAGCGCGCACACACTGCCCAGATACAGGATCGCAGCAAGAAAAACCCAGCAATTGCGCCGTGACATGGTCACACCCTCGAAAAAAGTCCAGGCCCCGCAGGCCAGCTTAGGATGCATCAATCCAGCATTTAGCATACTCAGCCGACCGGCGAAATCCAAGCGATTTTCACTTAGCCCACCGGCCGGGCTGACCAGCATTTCGCCGGGAGCAGCGTGTTTTATTGCAGGCCCGAATTCGAGGAGGAATCGTCGAATTGGCTTTCCAGGCGACGCTGGTTGAGCATGGCCGCTGGCCTATAATCAGTGTTTTCGCCGACTTCTTAGAGAACCACGTGTGTCCATAGCCCAGGCCGTTAATCTGGCCGATAGCCTTCGCCAATT
>DASXWB010000669.1:0-8120 GCA_036503915.1 Lacipirellulaceae bacterium
CTTCGTCTTCGTCTTCGGCCTCGTCACTTTCCGGCTCGGGCTTCTTGGCCTTCGGTGCGGTTGCAGGCGCGGGCTTCTTTTTCCGTTGCGGTTGCTTCTGTTCTTCTTCCGGCTCGGGCGGCTTTGGCTCATCCGGCGGCATGTCGCCGGCTTCCACGTCGGCTTCTTTGGCGCGTTCTTCTGCCTCTTCCGGCTCCGGTTCCTTCCGCTTTGGAGTGGCGCGTGCCTTTTCCTGCTTCGGCGCCTCGGACTTCTTGCCGGCCGGCTTCTCGGCGCCGTCGGCCGCTTCGATTTCGATGATGGGCGCGCCGACGTTGACGGTTTCGCCCTCGCGCACGAGCACCTTGATGATCTTCCCGGCCTGCGGGCTGGGGATCGGCATGGTGGCCTTGTCTGTTTCCAGTTCAAGTAGATCCTGGTCGGCTTTGACGGTGTCGCCTTCGCGCACCAGGATGGTGAGCACGTCGCCCGATTCGATATTTTCGCCCAAGTTGGGAAGCTTGATTTGTGTAGACATAACGACTTGTTCTATTTCGAATCTCACCGATCATCACGGTGAATGTTAACTCACGCAAAGGCGCCAAGACTGCAGATTAAAAACAGATTTCATTGCGCCTTAGCGCCTTTGCGTGAGACTCTTCGCTTTTTTGTTACGCGTACAGCGCCGATTGCTTATCCGGATTAATGCCGAGTTCCTTCACTGCTTTGGCTACGCACTGGCCATCGCATTTGCCTTGCTTCTTTAGCTGGTACAGCGCGGCGATCGTGATCGACTCGGCGTCCACTTCGAAGTGACGACGCAATGCCGAGCGGCTTTCACTCCGGCCCATGCCGTCGGTGCCCAAGGCGAACAGGCCGCCGGGTATCCATGGATCGATCTGCTCGGCGAGAGTCCGCACATGATCCGATGCGGCAACGTATGGTCCGTCGGTGCCGGCGAGCATTTGGACCACGTAGGGAACACGCGCAGGCTCCTCCGGATGCAGCATGTTCCAGCGATCGGCTTCCTGGGCGTCGCGGCGCAGCTCGGTGTAGCTGGTGACGCTCCATACGTCGCTGCTGATTTTGTACTTCTCAGCGAGCAGCGTTTGCGCCCGCAGCGCCTCGCGCAGGATCGCTCCGCTGCCGAACAGCTGGACCGACCCGGCACTCGGCTTTGCCGGCTGCCGGGTGCCCGGGCCGCCGTCGACGTTCGCGGTGGAAACGCGATACATGCCGCGTATGATGCCTTCGGCGCAGCCGGCCGGCATCTCGGGCATGGGGTAGTTTTCGTTGTGCAGAGTGATGTAGTACATTGCCGTTTCATTGTCCTCGTACAGGCGCTTGAGGCCGTCGAAGATGATCACGGCGGTTTCATAGGCATACGCCGGATCGTACGCCCGCACGGTTGGGAAGGCGATCGCGTTGAGGTGGCTGTGGCCGTCCTGGTGCTGCAGGCCCTCGCCATTGAGCGTAGTGCGTCCGGCAGTGCCGCCGAGGACGAAGCCTTTCGCGCGGGCGTCGGCAGCTGCCCAGATGAGGTCGCCGATCCGCTGGAAGCCGAACATCGAATAGTAAATGAACATCGGGATCATCGAGACGCCGTGCGACGAGTAGCTCGTGCCGGCCGCGATGAACGACGACATCGAGCCGGCTTCGGTGATCCCCTCTTCGAGCAACTGCCCGTCCTTGGCTTCCTTGTAGAACGCGAGCTGATCGGAATCCACCGGCTCGTAGAGCTGACCAACGTGCGAGTAGATGCCAACTTGCCGGAACAGGCCTTCCATGCCGAAGGTGCGCGATTCGTCGGGCACGATCGGCACGATGTGCTTGCCGATTTGCTTGTCGCGCAGCAAATCGCTGAGCAGGCGCACATAGCCCATCGTCGTCGACATTTCCTTGCCGGGGCCTTTGCTCACGAGCTTAGCCATCGTTTTTTCGTGATCGGCCAGGCGCGGCATCTTCAGGGTGACCGGCTGTGTGGAGCGCGACGGAACGTAGCCGCCCAGCGCCTTGCGCCGCTCGCGCAGATAGATCATTTCCGGGCTGTCTTCCGGCGGCCGGTAGAACGGGGCTTCGGCCACGCGCTCGTCGGATATCGGGATGCCGAAGCGCGTGCGGAACTCGCGCAGCTCCTCTTCGTTGAGCTTCTTCTGTTGGTGAGTCATGTTGCGGCCTTCGCCGCCTTCGCCCAGGCCGTAGCCCTTGATCGTTTTGGCGAGGATCACGGTGGGCTTGCCCTTGCATTCGACCGCCGCCTTATAGGCCGCATAAACCTTCTCAGGATCGTGCCCGCCGCGTCGCATTTTTTGGAGCTGCTCGTCCGAATAGTTCGTTACCAGCTCGAGCACTTCGGGATACTTGCCGAAAAAGTCCTCGCGGATGTAATCGCCGCCGGAAACGACGTATTTCTGGTATTGGCCGTCGACGACTTCCATCATCCGACGCATCAAAAGGCCCGTTTCATCGCGCTCGAGCAGGGGATCCCAATCGCTGCCCCAAACGACCTTGATCACGTTCCAGCCGGCGCCGCGGAACGTGCCTTCCAGCTCCTGGATGATTTTGCCGTTGCCGCGCACGGGGCCGTCAAGACGCTGCAGGTTGCAGTTGATGACAAAGATGAGATTGTCGAGCTGTTCGCGCGACGCGAGCGTGATGGCACCGAGCGCTTCGGGCTCGTCGCATTCACCGTCGCCTAAAAACGCCCAAACGTGCTTGTTCGACAGGTCGGCGATGCCGCGGTCGGTGAGATAGCGATTGAACCGTGCCTGGTAGATGGCCATGATCGGCCCCAGGCCCATCGACACGGTGGGAAATTCCCAGAAGTTGGGCATGAGCCACGGATGCGGATAGGACGACAATCCGCCGCCCGGCTGCAACTCGCGGCGGAAATTCACCAGCTGCTGCTCACTGAGGCGGCCTTCGAGAAATGCACGGGAATACATGCCAGGCGAGGCATGGCCCTGGAAATAAATCTGGTCGCCCTCGAAGCCACTTTCGCCGCGGCCACGGAAGAAGTGGTTATAGGCAACCTCGTATAGCGTGGCGGAGGAGGCATAGGTGGAAATATGCCCGCCGATGCCAGCCACCTCGCGGTTGGCGCGCACGACCATGGCCATTGCATTCCAGCGCACGAAGCTTTTGATGCGCCGCTCCAGCTCGCGCTTGCCGGGGTAGCGGGGCTGCTTGTCGCGCGGGATCGTGTTGACGTACGGCGTGGTGGCCGTGAACGGCAACTCGACGCCGTTGCGAATCGCCGATTCTTCGAGCGCCTCGAGCAGCTGGCGCACGCGCTCCGGCCCTTTGCGCTCCAGCACGTAATCCAGCGACTCAAGCCATTCGGCGGTTTCTGCCGGGTCGATGTCTTCGGGGATGGGCGATTTTGTGTTTTGTACTTCGGTGTCAGCCATATCGTGCGTTCCTGCAATTCAGAAATGCAAAATGCAAAATGACAAATGCAAAATGTCTAATGCAGAGTTCCCATTTTGCATTTTGCATTAAACATTTTGCATTTTGCATTCAATGTGTCTGTTTCGTCTATTTCCGCTTCGGTCGATATACTTCTGTCGCAGTGCCCAAGTAAACTTCGGCGGCGAATGAAAGCGTCTCGCTCATAGTGGGATGCGGATGAATCGAATCGGCGACGTCGCGGGCCGTGCAGCCCATCTCGATCGCGACGACGGCTTCGGAGATCAGCTCGCCGGCGCCGGTTCCGACGATGCCGCAGCCAAGCACCCGGTCAGTCGAAGGGTCGATCAGCCACTTGGTCAATCCATCGGTGCGTCCGATGGCGATGGCCCGGCCGCTCGCTTGCCAAGGATACTGGGCGACCGTTACATCGTGGCTCGCGCGCTGCGCTTCCTCGCTGGTGAGTCCGGCCCAGGCAATTTCCGGATCCGTGAATACGACGGCGGGAATTGCCTGCGGCTCGAATGCGGCGGGCCGGCCGGCAAGCACTTCGGCCGCCACCTTACCCTCATGCGACGCTTTGTGGGCGAGCATCGGCTCACCGGCCACGTCGCCGATCGCCAGGATGTGCGGGTCCGCCGTGCGCTGCTGCTCATTGACTACGACAAAGCCGCGGTCGTTGACTTTCACTTTGGTGTTTTCCAGTCCGATGCCGCTGGTGACCGGCCGGCGGCCAATCGACACCAGCACGCGATCGAACGCGTGCGTGCCGTTGAACTCGGAGCCTTCCACGCGCACGTTTACCTTTTCACCGGCATCTTCGAGTTCCGCTACCTTCGTGTTCAGATGAATTCCGGCGAAGCGTTCACGAATTCGCTTTTCGAGCGGCTTTACCAGGTCGCGGTCGGCGCCCGGAAGCAGCCCATCGAGCAGTTCGACGACAGTGACGGCGGAGCCGAGTTCGGCGTAAACTGTTCCCATCTCCAACCCTATGTAGCCGCCGCCTATCACCAGGAGCGACTTGGGCACTTCCTCAAGTGCAAGGGCGTCGGTCGAATCCATCACGCGCGGCGAATCGATGTTGAACATCTTGGGCATCGCCGGCACCGACCCGGTCGCCAGGATGCAATGCTCAAATGTGAGCCGCTCGCTGTCGTACGTGCTGCGGTCGCCGCCCTCAAGTTGCAGCGTCTGCGAATCGACAAAGATGCCGCGGGCATTGATCACACGCACATTGCGGCGCTTGGCCAGCTGCGCGAGCCCGCCGGAAAGCGTTTCGATCACCTTTTCCTTCCGGGCACGCATCTTGTCGATCGACAGCCTCGGCTTGGGGTAATCGACACCCCAATCGGCCATCTCGGCGGCTTCGCTCATGAACTTGGCAACGTGCAAAAGTGCCTTCGACGGGATGCAGCCGCGCAAGAGGCACGTGCCGCCGAGTCGTGGATCGGCCTCGACGATCGCGACTTCAAGGCCCAGGTCGGCCGCCAGAAACGCGGCCGCATAACCGCCTGGTCCGCCGCCTAGCACCACGACTTTCGAGTGAATCGCCATAAACCTGTTGCCAGCAAAGCAGTTACTTCGCCAAACAAATAAGTTTACCCGGCTTTCCAACTCGAGCCAATGGGAACATTCGGCCGTGACGCCGCATAGGATGCCAACGCGATGGACACATGGCGCCCCACGGAGCCGAACGACTCAGCGTTCGGCCGCAGAGCTTTGTAAATTAATGATTCAGCATGCCCTGCAATGCGGGCTCGAGCTCGGGATGACGGAACTCGAAACCGGCGGAACGAAGCGCTTGCGGCTCGACGCGCACGCCGCTGAGCAGCATTTCGTCGGCCATCTCGCCAAAGGCCAGTCTCGCGGCAAACGCCGGCATGGGCAAACTCGTCGGCCGACCCAGCACGCGGCCGAGCGACTTGGTGAATTCGCGATTGGTGACTGGCTGAGGCGAGACGGCATTGACTGGCCCGCATACTGCGGCAGCGCCAAGTGAGAACTGAATCACGCGCACAACATCGTCGAGCGCGATCCAGCTGAGGTATTGCTGCCCGCTGCCAATGACGCCACCAAGGCCCAGCTTGAATGGCGTGAGCATCTTGGCCAGCGCGCCGCCATGGGGGCTCAGCACGACGCCGAGCCGCAGGTTGACGACGCGAACATCGGCGTCGCGCGCGGGATGAGTTTCGGCTTCCCACTGCTGACACAGATCGGAAAGGAACCCGCGGCCCGGCGGCGACGATTCATCCACTGGCTCGTCGCCGCGGTCGCCGTAATACCCAACGGCCGACGCGCTCACCAGCACCGACGGCTTGGATGCTAAACCGGCAAGCGTTTCGCAGAGCAACCGGGTGCTTTGGATGCGGCTGTCGCGAATTCGTGCCTTGGCGGCTTCGGTCCAACGATGGGCGGCCAAGTTCTCGCCCGCCAAGTGCACGATTGCATCGATGCCGCCGAGCTTGGCGCTTTCGATCGTACCCGCTGCGGGGTCCCAGCGAATTTCACGCTCCTCACTGTGCACGGGCCGGCGCACGAGGCGGCGCACCGAGTGGCCATCGACTTCGAGGGCATCGGCCAACGCTGTGCCGACCAAGCCGCTGGATCCGGTGATGGCGATGATCATGGGGGGAGGGGAGTGAGTAGGTGAGTAGGTGAAATGCGGGAGTGAACGGGCAAGCGTGAGTGGACCTGTTATTGGTGTACCCAGAACGCAGTACTTCGTACGCGGTACTGAGTACAAAGTACGAGAGTACGTGCTGTTGGCATGTTGCCCGCCGCTTACTCACTTACTCGCACTCACCCACTCACTGCCGCTTCTTCTGATATTTCTGGCTCGCCTTCTGCAAAATGCGTCGCTCGCGGCGCGTGAGGCTCTCCTGGCCGTGATCCTGGATCTTTCGCAGAATTTCGTCGACCGCGAGGTCAGTTTCGGTATCACCGTCCTCGTCGGGATCGAGCACGCGCAGCTTCGGCCGGCGTCCAAACTTGGGGATGTTCATGGAGTCAGGCAGCCAGTTGGAGAGCCGCCAGCCGCTTTTTAGATATCCAAAGGCGAACAAAGCGCCGCCGATATGGGCCGTGTACGCGACGTTGGCTTCGGGATTTCGCTGAATCGCTAGCAGCAAGTCCTGACCGATAAAGATCACTGCAAAAATCCAGGCTGGAATTGGAATCAAGAAACCAAGGTACACGGTTTGGTGCGGATACAAAAGACAGAACAGAAGCAAGACAGCGGTCACGCCGCCGGACGCGCCAACGAGCGAAACATTTGGTCGAAGCTGGCCCGTGGCCGCGAATTCAGTAGCCACCCAGAATAGGCCCGCGAACGCCACAGCCACAAGGAAAAACGTCGCGTATTCCTTGCGGGAATAGCGCTGCTCGACGAAGCGCCCGAACATCCATAAGGAAAGTCCGTTGAACAGCACATGCTTCAAATCATAGCTATGGAGAAATCCGTACGTCAGCAGTTGAAATGCCAACCACGGGCGTCGTGGCAAGTCGGCGTGCAGACTGAAATATTCAGTAAACAGGCCGGATTCCCGCGCCGTAAGCCCGGTCAGTAGCTGCACGATGTAGACGATCCCCATCACGATCACGAGATTCATGGACAACGAGCGCTCGCCGCCTAGGCGGAAGCCGGCCGTGTCGTCGTAATCGCGTGCGCGATGATAGTCTCGATCGTAAAGTCCCATGCGCCGGCGCCACCGTCGGTAGCCGAATTCGCAAGAATTCAGCGGATGCAGCTTAACGTGAAGTGCTGAATTCTTGCGAATCAGCTACGTCATTGTATGCCGGAGGGGCAAAGAGAGCAGCGCCACTCGAATAGGTACCGCGAGAGGAGGGGCACCAATACGGGTCGGCCTCGGCTCGGCCGACCTACTTTCAGTTTACGCGGCCTAGCGCGAGCGGGCCGGCCGGTTGAGCAGGCGGCGCGGCGCTGCTCGAGACGCCGGTGCGCGCGGCAAGTTGCCTGACCAATTCGCGGTTTCGCTCGAGCGTTTCGGCGAGCAGCTGATTTCCGCGGTCCAGTTGTTGCTTTAACTTAGCCAGATGTTGCTCGATGGCCTGCTGGTCCTTGGTGGCGCCCGCCAGATCGACTTGGAGCTTTTTGATTTCATCTTCGCGAAAGGCCTGCAGCTGCTGGGCGCTCGTCAATGCAGCCTGCAGTCGCTCCAAGTCGTTTTTGCCGGCGGCAATATCCACGGACAAGACCAGACGTCGCCGCGCGAGTTCGTCGAACTCAACGGAGTAGTCGCGCAGGCGGCGTTGATATAGTTTCTTGGCCGCCGTGGAAAGTTGATCGGGCGGAAGCTGTTTGCCCGTCTCGTCGAAACCGACCACGCGCAGCGGATCATCATCAGTGCGGGCTTCCTTCCCGTGGCGAATGTATTCCTCGACGCTCTGTGGCGGCATCTTCTGCCGTAGTTCTTCTTCCGACATTTCGGCAAAGGTCTTGTAACGGTCAGCCGGCATCGTGTCGTACATAATCCACGGCCCGCGGCTCGCGGCCAGGCGCTGTCGCTCGAAGTCGTCCAGCGGCAGGACCGGTTGAAGCGTCGTCGTCTGACCGGAAGCCGCCGTCACACGAAACTGCCCCAGGTACTGCGCGCCACGGGGCTGGCCGCCCTCCGGCAATGCCGGCTCGCCAACTTCAAACAGCGCCACGACGGTCTCTCCGCTCTCGGGCTTGATACCGGCGGGGACCGGACGATCGACGCTGATGTGAACGC
>DASXWB010000670.1:0-1516 GCA_036503915.1 Lacipirellulaceae bacterium
CGGCCGCCGGCAAAATACGGCGCGCAAGTCTTGACCTTGTGTTCCCCGCCGCGTGCGCGAGTTGCCAGGCGGAGTTTGTCGACGAACCGCCTGATCCGAATCTCCCGTTTTGCAGTGCATGCCTTGACGAGATCGAACTTATCGACGGCCCAACGTGCCGGCAGTGTGGAGCTCCCGTGCCACGCCTGCGGGGCGACCAGGACATGCCGGCGATTGCGACGAAACCGGGCGGTTGCGCCCGCTGCCGCGGACGCAAATTGTGGTTCGATGAAACGATCGCGGCGGGACTATATTCAGGCCGGCTGCGCGAGCTGCTGCTGCGCATGAAGCGATTTGAGGGTGACGGCCTTTCGCTCGCCGTCGGGCAGCTCGTCTGGCAACAATGCAGCGAGCGGCTCGGCACAGCCAAGGCGGATGTTGTTGTGCCGATACCTCTACACTGGCGACGACGGCTTGCGCATCGCACGAACTCGGCCGCCATCCTTGGTGAAGTTTTAGCGGGCCAGCTTCAGGCGCCGCTCGCAGAGCGATTGCTGCGTCGGCAGCGGCATACGAAGCCGCAAGCGAGTGTGACCCCGACGCAGCGCTGGGAAAACGTTCGCCGGGCTTTTTCCATCCGAGGCGGATATCATTTGAAGAACGCGCATGTGCTCCTGGTGGACGATATTCTCACGACCGGCGCTACGTGCAGCGAAGCGGCCCGAGCCCTGCGAAAAGCCGGCGCGGCCAAGATCACGGCCGTGGTCGCGGCCCGGGCAATTCATTAAAGGGAACCGGCCCGTAACGGCACCACATGATGACGATTCCATCTCGGTCACGATCAACGTTGCGAATTGGCACGCGGGGCAGCCAGCTCGCGCGCTGGCAGGCTGAGTGGGTGGCGGAGCAACTGCGGCGCGAAGGGCAGGACGTGGAGCTCGTCGAAATCGCTACCCGCGGTGACATCGAGCAAGCGCGCTCGATCGAAGAAATCGGCACGCGCGGCGTTTTCACCAAGGCGATCCAGCGGGCGCTCTTGGCGGGTGACGTGGACTTGGGCGTACATAGTCTCAAGGACCTGCCGACCGACCCGGTCGAGGGATTAATGCTCGGGGCGGTGTCGCAGCGCGAAAGTCCGGCCGACGTGTTGGTGTCAAATATTGCCGCGTCGCTGGAAATCTTGCCGAATGGTGCGCGCGTCGGCACGGGGAGCCTGCGGCGACAGGCGCAGCTGCGCTATCTGCGGCCCGATTTGCAAATACGGGAAATTCGCGGCAATGTCGACACCCGGCTGCGAAAATTGGATGAAGGCCAGTTCGATGCGATTGTGCTTGCGGAAGCCGGCCTGCGGCGGCTGGGATTGATCGAGCGCATCGCGCAAGTGCTGCCGCTTGATGTGATGCTGCCGGCTGTGGGGCAGGGCGCGCTGGCAATTGAATGCCGCGCCGACGATCAAGCGACGCGACGAGTCGTCGCTGCCCTCGGCGATCCGGCGTCGCATGCCGCCGTGGTGGCCGAGCGGGCGCTGCTGGCGAGG
>DASXWB010000671.1:0-11017 GCA_036503915.1 Lacipirellulaceae bacterium
GATTGGTCGTAATACCCGCCGCTGAGGATGGATTCCTTCCACGCATCGTGGAACCGCTCCCATTCGGCGTCCAGCCCGCCGCGGCCGTTGCCCCAGTGCTGCACCTCGTAGTACGTCTCGCTCGAGCCGTCGGCTCCGCGCAGGTTCGTGCGCTTGCGGTTGTAGCGGCTGGTGACAATCCGCTCGTCATCCAGTGGCTCAATCGGCGGTGTGCGCATGTATTGTGCCACGCGCGCCCCCGTGTACGGGTCGTGCGAGTACGTGCTGCGGCGGAAGATCCAGCTCGGCGGCGCATCCACTGCGTAGCACTCGGCAACATATGGCGCCGGCGGTGGCGCGCAGGGAGGGCAATCCGCAGTCGCGTACTTGGAATAACAGCCGACAAATAGAATAGCACCAAGCACCGAGGGGCGGTTCATCAGAGTGGGCCTATCATCAAAGAAGAGAGGGGAGCTGGCACAGCACGGCTGCGCTTGCCAAATTCCATTCTAATCAGACGGCCCCAATCGCAAGCGCATCGGCGAAATTAGCGTGGGCAAAAACGCCGACTCTACCACCGGAAGCGGGCCCCTATGCGGACGATAACGAATCTACCGCCCGCATCGCATCGCGGCTACTGACCCGGCTGCGGAGCATCCGGAGTCGGGGCTTCGACCTGGTCGACAACATATAACGTGCCCCACGGACGCTCTCCGCTTGGTGTCGGATCGTATAAAAACTCTTGCCCTTCTTCCTTAAAGCCCAGATTAATGCCAAGCGGTTTAACAATCTTATTCATAAACTCATCATGATCTTTCGGCAGTCGGCCTTCCGTTGCCTGAAAGTGCTGAACGGCCTGGAGCCATGGCCAATCCTCGACTTGATTCAGGATATGGCGACGGGCGCCCACGATTGCGGTTAGGTAGCCTCCTTCGCCAACAGGTGCGCGACCAGCTTCTTTTCGGGGCCTTTCGGCCGGTGGCCGAGCGGCCGCAGCCGCCGCTTGCCGCGCTTCTTCCGCCGTGCGCTCAGCCTCCAGCCGCGCCTGCTCTTTCTGCTCGGTGGCCCTTTTTGCGTCGAGCGCCGCGGCCATCTCGCCCATGCTCGCGCCGCCGCCACTGTTCGTCGACGAGTCGCAGCCAACTGCACCAATCCCCACCATGATCAGAATCACGAATTTGCGGGCATAGTTTCGCATCGCCATATCAGATTCTTTCAACTTGTAAGGATTTACTCACGCAAAGGCGCTAAGGCGCAAAGAAGGAAGTATGAGATATGAAAGCGTTAAACCTAAATACACTTTTTCCTTCATCTCTCATCCATCATCCAACCTTTGCGCCTTCGCGCCTTTGCGTGAGACTTCTTCTGCAATCATCTCGGATGCGTTCTCGCGCGGTCCAGCGAGAGCTTCCACTTGTGCATCCGTTCGAGCATCGCCGTTTCGGTGCGATCGATCCGCAGGGGCGTGAGCGTCACGTAGCCCTTCTGCCACGCTTCCAGGTCGGTCAGCTCGCCCTCGGTCGGCACGGCGGGCGTGCCCATCGCCCAGTAGTAGCGCCGCCCCTTCGGATCGACGCGGCGATCGAACTCGGCCGGCCAGCCCACCGTCGCCATCGGCACCACGCGAACCTCCGCCGGCCGCGCGAGCGCCACCGTCGGGATGTTGATATTGTACAGCGTGTGCGTATCGATGTCGTCGCGAGCCAGAATCTGCTCGATCAGGTTCACGGCCATCTCGCAAGCGCGATCAAATTGCGCGTGCTCATCATATTCGAGCGACACGGCGATGCTGGGGATGCCGAAAACGGCCCCCTCGGTCGCCCCGGCCACCGTGCCCGAATACAGCACGTTGATGCCCAAATTCAGCCCGCCGTTGATGCCGCTGATCACGAGGTCGGGCTGCGGGCAAAACTCGGACAGGGCCAGCTTGATGCAGTCTGCCGGGCTGCCTTCCACCGCCCAGCCGCGACGCCGCTCGCCGTCGAACACCTCTTTCGCCATGAGCGGGCTCAGGAACGTGATCGAGTGCCCTACCCCGCTCTGTTCGACGGCCGGCGCGACGACGCAAACGTCGCCCAACCGCCCGAGCGCACGCTCCATCGCCGCCAGCCCCGGCGCGTAAATGCCGTCGTCGTTGGTCAAAAGAATCTGCATTCAAGTAGCTCAGGCTGTGCCTGACAATACGTAGTCGTGAGGTGAAGCCTGACCTACGGTAAGCATACGCGCCCATGCCAAGCGCCACAACTCGCCACTGTAGTCTTCACGTTGCGCGTGAAGAATTCTCTCGCGGAGCGAGACGACTATACTTCGCCACTGGTTCGCCTTGCGCGCCGGCGCTATAATCCCACTTTCCTACGCAGCGAACATTTGCTTCCGAATGGCCACAGGTTCCAAAAGCAATCCGCATAACGATCTCGCCGCCGAGCGCGTGCTGGTGCTCGATTTCGGCTCGCAGTACGCCCAACTGATCGCCCGCCGCGTGCGCGAGCAGCACGTATACGGCGAGATCGTGCGGCACGATATCACGGCCCAGCGCGTCCGCGAGCTTTCGCCGAAGGGCCTCATTCTCTCTGGCGGTCCAGCAAGCGTTTACGGGCCCGGAGCGCCGCAATGCGATCCAACATTGTTCGATCTGGGCATCCCGGTGCTTGGCATCTGCTACGGAATGCAGTTGATGTGCCAATCGCTGGGCGGCCGGGTGCAGAGCCACGCCGTGCGCGAATTCGGCCGCGCTCATCTAACCGTTAATGCGAATGCCAAGAACGCGCACGAATTATTCGCCGGCGTCCCGCAAGAGACTGAAGTATGGATGAGTCACGGCGACCAGGTCGATGCGGTCTCGGACAATTTTGTGCCACTGGCGCGCACAAAAACATGTCCGCTCGCTGCCGTGAAGCATCGCGCGCGCCCGCTTTACGGCTTGCAGTTTCATCCCGAAGTCACGCATACGCCCGACGGCAAAACCATCCTCGCAAATTTTATCAGCAAAGTGTGCCGCTGCACGGGCACGTGGCGGCTTGGCGATTTCGCCGAACAGACGATTCGGCAGGTGCGAGAGCGCGTTGGCAGCGACCGCGTGATTTGCGGCCTGTCGGGCGGCGTCGATTCATCAGTCGTCGCCGCGCTGTTGTACCAGGCGATCGGCCCACAGCTATCGTGTATCCTCGTCGACAACGGCCTGTTGCGCAAGGATGAGGAAAAATCGGTCATCGAAGAGTTTACGAGTCATTTCAAAACCGACCTGCACGTCGTGAAAGCCGAGGGCCGTTTTCTGAGCGCGCTGGCCGGCGTCACCGACCCGCAGGAAAAACGCCGGCTCATCGGCCACGCTTTCATCGAGTGCTTCGCCGCTGAGGCACGCAAAATTAAAGGCGCAAAGTTCCTGGCCCAAGGCACGCTTTATCCCGACGTGATCGAAAGCGGCGCCGCGCCCGACGGGCCAGCGGACACGATCAAGCTGCACCACAACGTCGGCGGCCTGCCCGCCGAGCTCGAGTTCGAGCTCATCGAGCCGCTGCGCGATTTGTTCAAAGACGAAGTCCGGCAACTGGGCGTACAGCTTGGACTGCCGGAGGAGATCGTCTGGCGGCATCCTTTCCCGGGGCCGGGCCTCGCGGTTCGCTGCTTAGGCGAAGTCACGCGCGAGCGGCTCGACACGCTGCGCGAGGCCGACGCGATCGTGGTCAGCGAAATCAAAGCAGCCGGTCTGTACCGCGCCACATCACAGGCGTTCGCCGTGCTGCTACCAGTTCAATCGGTCGGCGTGATGGGCGACGCCCGCACCTATGATGATGCCGTCGCCGTCCGCTGCGTCACCACCGACGACTTCATGACCGCCGACTGGACCCACCTGCCGCATGATCTTCTCGCGTGCATCTCCACGCGCATCATCAACGAAGTGAAGGGCGTGAACCGCGTGGTTTACGACATCTCGTCGAAACCGCCGGCGACGATCGAGTGGGAGTAGAATGTGAGATGTGTGATCTAAGATAGAAGATGTTGACCACTGCGTACGATTTTGATGAAGTTTTAATGGTGGGGTGATCTATGCAGCGACAAGAAATGGTTGAGAGGACGAAAAAACTCGCATTGCGCATTATTCGACTTGTTACAAAGCTCCCAAAGACCGACATTGCACGAGTGATTGGTAGCCAATTATTACGATCCGGCACGTCAATTGGCGCCAACTATCGAGAAGCAGCGAGATCTGCCACGAAGAAGCACTTCACTGCCATTCTCGTTACGGCGTTGCGAAAAGCTGATGAAACTTTATACTGGTTGGAGCTACTTGCTGAATCTAACACGGTTAAACCGGCCCTGCTCTCGAATTTAACGAGTGAATGCAATCAAGTAGCGGCGATTCTCGCCGCAAGCGTCAAGAAGGCGCGCCAATCTCCGTAAACAAATTCTGACATCTTCTATCTTACATCACACATCTCACATATCCCCATGAACCTACGACAGCAACTTCCAGCTCGAAGAGATTTTATTAAGGGCGCGGCTCTTTCTGCGACAGGGTTGTTCTTACCATCCTTCTGGAACACTCGCGGCGCGTTCGCCGAAGCGCTCAGCATCACGCCGCGGCAAACCGAGGGGCCGTTCTATCCCGATCGCCTGCCGCTCGATACCGACAATGATCTTCTCATTGTCAACGACGGCATCACGCCGGGAGTCGGCGAGATCACGCATCTCACCGGCCGTATCCTCGATGCCAACGGCAACCCGCTCCGGAATGCCCTCGTCGAAATCTGGCAGGTCGATGGCCACGGCGTCTACCTGCACACGGCCGACACGCACGCCAAGCGGGATGCCAACTTCCAGGGCTTCGGCCGCTTCCTCACCGGCTCCACGGGCGAGTACTACTTCCGCACCGTGAAGCCGGTGCCTTACCCCGGCCGCACGCCGCATATTCACTTCAAGGTGAAGCGATCGGGCCAGTCGGAATTCGTGACTCAGTGCTACGTGAAAGGCCACCCTCAGAATGAGCGCGACGGCATTTTCCGCAGCCTGCGCGACGCAAAGGCCCGAGAATCGCTGCTGGTGGACTTCAAGCCGATCAAAGATTCGAAGCTGCGCGAGCTCGAAGCGCGCTTCGATATCGTCCTCGGCCTCACGCCCTACGAAGCGTGAACCCAGGCTTTGTCTCAAAACAATCAGCCGCAGGGCGCTAGCCCCCGGTTTTGCGATGGAACCGGCCGCTAGCGCGGTCCGGCTGATGTCCTCAAAGCCGCAGGGCGCTAGCCCCCGGTTTTTGAAACTAGTTCTGCTCAGCTCACGCCCCAGCGCACCCAATGCCGAATCCGCTGCAGCATGCGGCGTATTAAGAGCATGCTCTTGGGCGGCGTATAAACCCATACCCGCTCGGCAGTCCAGAACGGCATCCGCGACGGAGTCGCCACGTCGCCAGCATGCGAGTCGTCGACATTGCGCTTGAAAACTGCGAGCCGCTCCTCAAACGGACCATGCGAGATCGGGGCGTTGGCGAACCAGCGAATCTTTTCGTCATCCGGAAATGCTCTAACCATTTCATCCAGCAGCGACCACGCTTCGATCCGCCACAGGGCCTTGGCCAAGTGCTTGCGAACCATGGGCGAGCGGTCGTAGCAAAATGCCGACAGCCCGTACAGCCGGAAGCGGTCGGCACACTTGCCCCACAGCCAGATCGCAATCGGCACCATCTCGTCGGGACATTGCGTCAGGTAAAGCTTGATCGGTTCAAGCCGGCTGTGATGGATCGCCCAGCGCAAATCGTCGCGGTAAGGCAGCAGCCAGCCGTGGGGCGCCGCGCGCACTGCAGCCGCGATAATCGCGGATGTCCGCTCCGATTCAATCCGCTTCAGCAAGCCGAAGGTGCGCCGGTCACCAAACCATGCGATGCGGTATCTCCAGCGCCGCCGATCGCGAGGCGTCGGCGCGAACTCGCGCGGAAGAAACTCGGTTGCGTGAAATTCGTCCGACATAACGATGATGCCTTGCTGAACCATCTTATCATAGGCCAGCCTGACCGGTCACTCGGCGGTGCAACGGTCCCTCCGTGTCAAGTAGCAAATTGGCCACCCCCTCAAGTGGCCGAATCGTCGGTCGAAATTAAACCGATTTTGTGCTAGGCTGACTTATTCCCGATCGTCCGCCAATTGACGTTCTTGACGAGCCGAGCTTGCGAAAACCTCGAATGATTCACCGCACCTTTTGCCGCTGCTCAGACCTCATGTAACCTGTAGTCAAAACCGCGTCAGATGGCCAAAAATATGTGGGGGGAGTTTTGGCCATCTGAGCAAAACCTCGAGAGTTATTTGCATCCATCCGGCAAGTAATCTCTCGCTTCGTATCGCGAATGTCTCAAAAATACATCTTCCAAATGGCCGCGCTCACCAAGAAGATCGGCCAGCGCGAAATCCTCAAAGATATCTGGCTGGCGTTTTATCCGGGCGCGAAGATTGGCGTGCTGGGCCGCAACGGCTCCGGCAAGAGCACGCTCCTGCGGATCATGGCCGGCAAAGACAAAAACTTTGACGGCGAAGCCCGGCTCACCGAAGGATTTTCGGTCGGCATCCTGGAGCAGGAGCCGCAGCTCAACCCCGATAAGGACGTCTTCGGCAACGTCGAGGAAGCCGTCGCCCCAACGCGGGCACTGCTCACCGAGTTCGAGCAGCTTTCCGAAAAGCTCGGCGAAGTAACCGATCCCGACCAAATGGAAAAGCTGCTGGAGCGCCAGGCCAAAGTGCAGGACAAGATCGACGCCGTGAACGCCTGGGAACTCGACCGGCAGGTGGAAGTCGCCATGAGCGCGATGAACCTGCCGCCCGGCGACGCCAGCGTAAAAAACCTTTCCGGCGGCGAGAAGCGGCGTGTCGCCCTGTGCAAAATCCTACTTGAGCGGCCGGACCTGTTGCTCCTCGACGAGCCGACCAACCACCTCGACGCCGAGAGCGTCGCCTGGCTCGAGCGGCATCTCGAAGAATATCCAGGCACCGTCGTCGCCGTGACGCACGACCGCTACTTTCTCGATAATGCCGCCAAGTGGATCCTGGAGCTCGACCGCGGCCAGGGTCACCCGTTCGAAGGCAATTACTCGTCCTGGCTCGAACAGAAGAAAAAACGGCTGGAGGTCGAAGAGAAACAGGCCACGGCCCGGCAGCGCACGCTCGCGCGCGAGCTGGAATGGGTTCGCATGGCCCCGCGCGCCCGGCAGGCCAAGAACAAGGCCCGCATCAACGCTTACAACGCCATGGCCGCCCAGCAATTCGAGGATCGTCCGGAGGAGCTGGAGATTCAAATTCCGCCCGGACCGCGGCTGGGCGATATGGTCGTCGAAGCGGTCGACTTAGGCAAATCCTACGGCGACCGCGTGCTTTTCGAGCACGTGAACTTCCGGCTGCCGCCGGGCGGCATCGTCGGCATCATCGGCCCCAACGGCGCCGGCAAAACGACGCTGCTGCGAATGCTCATGGGCCAGGAGGAACCCGACGAGGGCGAGCTTAGGATCGGCCCTACCGTGGAACTTGGCTACGTCGATCAAAGTCGCGACGACCTCGTGGCCGATCATACCGTGTACGAGGAAATCTCCGGCGGACACGACACGTTGGAGATGGGCGGCCGCAAGATGAACTCCCGGGCGTATGTTTCGCGATTCAACTTCACCGGCCCCGATCAGCAGAAGAAAGTCGGCGTTCTTTCGGGCGGTGAGCGAAACCGCGTGCACCTGGCCAAGCTATTGCGCCGCGGCTCCAACGTGCTGCTCCTGGACGAGCCGACCAATGACCTGGACGTCGACACGCTGCGGGCGCTCGAGGAGGCCGTCGCCAACTTCGCCGGCTGCGCGGTGTGCGTCAGCCACGACCGCTGGTTTTTGGACCGCCTCGCCACGCACATCCTGGCCTTCGAAGGCGACGGCTACGTCCACTGGTGCGAAGGCAACTTCCAGACGTACGAGGAACAGCGCCGCGAGCGCTTGGGCGAAAGCGCTGACGAACCAAAACGTTTCCGCTATAAAAAACTGCAGCACCGCTGACGAGGATACTGGATGCAGGATGCAGGATACAGGGAAAGGCAAATCCACTTCGTGCCGTGCCCCCTGCATCCCGCATCCTGCATCCTCTCTTTAATCACGGCATCATTACCAAAGGAGCCACTTCGCCCATGACCGTCACACGTGTAGGAGCCACCAAGCAATACTCCGACAACTGGGAAAACATCTTCGGCGGCAACGGCCGCTCGGGCAAATCAACATCCGCCAATCAAAGCCGGCAACCCGCTAATAAGAAATCGGCCAAGAAAAAGGTCCGATCAAAAGCCGTCAAGAAAGCGTCGCGTCGGAAATAATAAACGAGCCCGTCGACGATAGCTCGTTCATGGCAGCGAATTCTCAGGCAGATACGCGACGCGGCAACGCGCGCCCATGGTTTCGCCTCCACTGGCTGTCGTGGGTCCTGATGTTACTCATGATGGCCGGCATGACGATCATGATCGTGCCGGGAACGTTCCGCAACTCCATGGAATACGAGCCGAGTCCATTGGGACCGCGGCACCAATCGAAGTACGAATTCATGGAGGTCTCGACATGGAGCCACGGCTGGCCCTTCGAGCACTTGCGACGGGCGGCCTCGAACGCGGGCTTCTTTATCGATTACAAAGGCTACCCCATCATTTGGTCGTCGCCTCAAGCATGGCAGGCGTCGGGCAAAGTGTTTGCCTTCAGTCCGTTGAAACTTCTGGCCAATCTACTTATCGGTGCGGCGATTGTAATTGGCACCGTTGCGGCATTTGATGTTTGGCGCCGCCGGCGCGGAGGCTTCCGCTTCTCGCTTCTGGATGCCGCGGTGCTAACGGCCATCGTCTGCATCATTCTCGGGTGGTGGCAGTACCATACACGCACATATGCCAAGGAACAGGCAATCAAAGACAAGATGATCGCACGCGGAGGTCTGACCGATCCTTCCAAACGTGGTCCACTCAGAGCATGGGCTACGTCGAGTTACCACGGTCCTGATTGGTTACAGCGCCTTATTGGTAATTCATACTTTCTTCCGTTTTGTTTTCACATCGATCACCTTTACCTTGATTCGACGCTGCTCTCATCCGGAGACTATATCGATATTCGCCAGCTCACGTACGTCGATACGGTCAAATGCGTTGATCGACTAGACCCCGAATTAGTGAATTGTCTGGCCACCCTGCCACGACTTCGGACAATTGACGGCAGGATTGGCTCATTTGGCGGAGGCACCCCATATCCCGAACGGATGGTGACCTCCTCGAATGTGCAGCTACTAGCGAGACTGCCTCAACTGACCAATTTGTTCCTCGGCCACTCCAAGCTTGCACCCGCGGATTTAGCAATTGTCGCGCAATTGCCGCGATTAAAGTTCTTGCACGTGGCTGGGGATGATTTGCTGATCGAAGATTACAAACCAATCGTCCGCTGCCCGACTCTTCAGACGCTCTACCTCAACATCTCTGCCACAGAAGATGAGCGGCTTGCGTTTACCGCATCGCATCCACACTTGGCGCTTTATTGGGCCGACGCGCGGAGATCGAGGGGGTTCACAGAGTACACCCTCGTAACCGATCCGTGGAACGTCGCATCCGTCATTTTCAATCGATGGCAGTCCGAAGACGGCGTGGAACACCCAACTGCACTTGAACGTGAGTGGCTCGATTTTTCCAATATCCGGCTCACACGCAAGCGCTTGGATCGCCTTCCAGTAAAGCGATTCCCGGACGTTACAAGCGTCTACTTAGGCAAAGTCGACTCATCGGAAACCGCTATCAATTTGATTCGTCGCTGCGGTCCATTAGGTGAACTGGACACGCGCCACATTTCGTTAACTGCGCGCGACATTGAAAGCATCGCGTTCGCGGAAGATCCGATTCTGCATGTTCAGCAGGGCCCGATCACTGTGCACGAATTCTGCAATTTGGCACGAAAGCTCAAACCGAATTGGCTAGAAATCTACGACGCGACTTTCGACAACAAAGAGGTTGAGCAAATTGTGAGCGCAATCGATGGAATCGTGGACGTGTACAAGCGTTTTGGGCTCGATGACGACGAGAGAATTCCCGCAGCCTACGAGCTTGAGGACCAGGACGAAAACCCGTTCGAATAGCCGTGCGAATTCTCAACCGCGGACCTCACACCACGCCGAAATAGCTCAGCAATAGCAGCACCAGCCCCGTGGCCGCGATGAGCCCGTGGCCAAGCACAAAGGGTATCGGCAACGCCTTGCGTTGCAGGTGGAATCCCAAGAACAGCACCGCGCCGCCGAGGGCGGCCAGGATGAAGATTCCCAGCGCCACCTGCGCCAACGTCGGAATGCCCGCGGACACGGCCGCGTAAATCAACAGGCCCACGCCCGTGGCCGCAACGGCGCCGTGCACGAGGGCCAGCCAAACGGGCGGCCAAGGCGCGCCGCGCAACCGAATCACCGCCAACGTCAATCCGCCAATCGCCGCCCGCACCAAGACAATGACTGCCGCCTGCAACATTCCGCCCTCCCATTCTGTCCCAATTCAATCGGGAACTAAACTCGCCGCTCCGGTGTCTCCGTTATACTACGCTTAGTCGTACAATTTGCAACAGCACGGAACTATCGTACCGATGCGAGGCGAACCATGTCTTTTCACAGGCGATTATGGATTATCTGCATCGCAATCGGCCTGCTGAACCAATCCGCCGGCTGGTCACGTGAGTGGCACCGCACCGATGGCAGCCTATTCTGCGAAGGCAAACTGTTGTCGGTGGAAAATGGAAAGATCCGTGTGCTCGCCGACACCGGCGCGACGGTTCTCATCCCCCCGAATCAATTGAGTCTTGAGGATGCCGAATACGTCGAACGAGCGCTTCGCAGCCGAGCGGCGCTCGTCGGTGAGCGAGTCGCAAGTTTGCCTGCCGCCGAAAATCCTTACGATAAGCCGACTGTCGAGCCAAAGCCGCCGGCCGCAACCCCGAGTGTCCAAACGGCTGGCACAAGTAAGCCCGCCGCTATCGAGCAAGATAAATTCCCGCTTACGAACCCGAACGTCACCACGTGGCAAGGTC
>DASXWB010000672.1:0-3439 GCA_036503915.1 Lacipirellulaceae bacterium
TCGAGCGAGATGATCTCCGCGCCAATCCGCTGTGCAAGCGCGATGCCCACGGCCGTTTTGCCGACGGCCGTGGCACCGGTTAGAAACCAGCAATCGTGAAATGTCTCGGACATGGCTCGGGATCTAGTATCGTGATCTCGCTCGCGCGTTCCTTATCGAGTGCCGTGGCCAGGTGCGTCGCTTGCGGCTCGCAGCCGGCGGTCCTAAACTAACTCACACTTCATTTTTATGTTCCACCAGTGAAATAGGAAGGTGATAGCTACGTGAGCACCGCAGGCCAACCTTTGGAAAAACTTGAACGGACGATCGCCGCTCGCGCGGCCAGCCCGAACGAGAAGTCTTACACCAGCCAGCTGCTTGCCGGCGGCGTCGAGAAGATCGGCGCCAAGATCCTGGAGGAAGCGGCGGAGGTCGTCGAGGCGGCCGCCGAACCGGGCGAGGCGGGCCGCGAACACTTCATCCGGGAAGTGGGCGACTTGGTTTACCACCTGATGGTCATGATGCGGCAGCGAAACTGCACTTTGGCAGACCTGGAGGCCGAACTCGCGCGCCGCTTTGGCGTCTCTGGTTTAGAAGAAAAAGCGTCGCGGAAAAAGTGATGGGCTATCGGCTGTCAGCTATCGGCTGTCGGCCAGAAAGTGTAGTAGGACAACGAAACCGGATGTTTGGCCGATAGCCGACAGCCGAAACCCGACAGCCAGCCATGTCCGACAACCTTCGCATTGGCATCCCGAGCAAGGGCCGCTTGGCCGACGCGGCCGCCCAGCTTCTTACGGAAGCCGGCCTCAGCTTCCGCCGCCAGGAGCGCAGCCTGTTTGCCCGCGTGCGCGACATGCCGATCGAGGTGACTTTTCTCCGCACGCACGACGTGCCCGTGCTCTGCGCCGAAGGCGCCATCGACATGGGCATCACCGGCGGCGACTTGATTGAGGAAACTGGCGTCAAGCTCACCCATCGCCTGGCGCTGGGCATGGGCAACTGGCGCTTGGCGATCTGCGTGCCCGAAGACAGCCGCATCAACGGAACCGCCGACCTCGCCGGCTGCCGCATCGCCACGAGCTTTCCCAACGTCACAAAGAAGTATCTCGACAGCCACAAGATCACCGCGCACACAGTGGAGCTCACCGGCTCGGTGGAGATCATGATTGCACTAGGGGTTGCCGATGCGATTGTCGATCTGGTGGAGTCGGGCAGCACGCTGGCCGCAAACCAGCTGCGAGTTCTTGACGAGCTGGGGCGCTACGAGGCCGTCCTTGTCCAGAACCCGGCCACGCGCCACGCACAACTGGCCGATCGCGTCGTCCGCCGCCTGGAAGGCGTCGTGATCGCTCGCAGCTACTCGCTCCTGGAGTACAACGTGCCGGAGGCCAAGCTGGCCGAGGCCGAAAAAATTACGCCCGGCTTCGAATCGCCCACCGTGAGCAGGCTGGAAGAGGCCGGCTGGTTCAGCGTCCGCGCCATGGTCAAGCGCAGCGAAGTCATCGAAATCATGGAGCGCCTGGAAGCCCTTGGCGCGACGGCCATCCTGGAAACAACGATCACCAATTGCCGACTTTAGCGACTATTGAAACTATCTCAATTCCGCCGAATTCGATGAACTCAGTCATCCAACGCTTTATCCCGCGCTACCGACTCAGGACGCTCTTCGTCGCGACGACATTGTTGTGTCTTCTCATGGGGCTTGCCTCGTTCGTTGCTGGACGAGCCCTCTTAGCATTGAGCGTTTTGATGTTTTTTCTGATCGGAGTGATGTGCTGTCTTTTATTGCTGAATCCTTTCGACAATACCATCCGATTACGCTACGGATTAAAGACTGTCTTTTTTGTTACGACAGCGTTGTGCGTTGTGCTCGGCCTTGCCTCGTTCGAGGCTGGCCGCCAGTTTCTATGGTTGAGCCTCTTGTTCATTGGACCTATCGGACTACTATACGTGCTGGTGGCCGCCGTCAGTTGGATCCTTGGCACACCAGGCGAGCGACAGCGTTGCAGCCATCCTCGTGCCATTTCCGTTCGCGAAGCGATTGGTATTTCTCATCCATCCGACGCCGGCAAGCGGACAGCGGATTAATGTGACGAACGCTATCGCCGCATCTGCGGAGAGGTCATTCGTGGGTGTAAGGTTATCTGCCGTTGTCGCTGTCGTGCGATCTTGCTAGCCTTTACGATTCTCTTCTGCGTACTGTCTTTTCAGCTAGCATCCGCGGGTATGCCGTGGTTCCGTTGCGCGATCAATTTGGCGTTGCGCTCGTGCTCAGTGCCTACGTCCTCGTTGTCGGCTGCCGCAGCGTCGAGAAAACAATCCAGCCCTCGCACTTCCGCGATTGGACCCCAGAGCAGGCCGTGCTGCCGACGGCCGAGTTTCATGGCCAGCAGGTCACGATTCGCAACGTGCGCAACTGCCAGTATTTCGCCAACGACGTTTATCTTGTCGATTACTATGACAAGTCATTCGATCTCGGCGCCGTCCGCGGCGTGGATTTCATCATTGTGCCATTCTCCGGCATGCCTCTTTTGGCGCACACCATGCTCAGCTTCGAGATCGCCGGCGAGACCGGCAAATCCGATTACCTGGCCGTCAGCGTCGAGGTGCGAAAGGAAAAGAACGAGCAGTATAACCCTGTGAAAGGCAGCGCCAGGCAATACGAGCTGATGTACGTGCTGGCCGACGAGCGCGACGTGATCCAGCTGCGCACCAACTTCAACCAGGAGCACGTGTTCCTGTACCGCACGGTGGCGACGCCGGAAGCGGCCCGCATGCTGCTGGTCGACGTACTCGGCCGCGTGAACAAGATCGCCCGCGAGCCCGAGTTCTACGACACGCTCACCAATAACTGCACGACGAACATCGTAAGCCACGTCAACCGCATCCGTCCCAACCGCGTCGGCCCTGATCTGCGCATGCTGCTGCCCGGCTACTCCGACCAGCTCGCATTCGATCAGGGCCTCCTTGAGCGCCGCGGCACGTTCCTCGAGACGCGCGAGCAGGCCTACGTGAACCCGCGGGCGGAGCGCTTCGCCGGGCGCGAGGATTTTTCAACGATGATTCGGCGGCGGTAGTGATATGCAGCGTGGGCAATGCCCACCAGGACTCATCGATTGATCGGCAATGGTGGGCGTTGCCCATGTATTACGTTAGCGCAGCAGACATCCTATCCACATCCCGTCCAACGCGCGTCTGCGAAAACGGCGTTCATGTGCGAGCGATACGACGGCGAGTCCACAGGCGATGAGCGCGCTAGAACTTGGCTCGGGTACGGGGGTCCACAACACAGCAAAGCGGCGATCTAATCTCGTCACCGCGTAGCCGACAATAGAGCCGTTTTCGGCAATACCTCTGGCAGAAGAATACGTTAGGCCCGGCAACAATCCGATCAGCGATGGGTGCAAGTCTATTGCGCTTGCCGCTGTGCCCTTCCACACCATCGCATGAGCCGTGTAGC
>DASXWB010000673.1:0-2824 GCA_036503915.1 Lacipirellulaceae bacterium
GATTACCGGCGGTGAAGGAAACGAGCCCGTCGCCGACCTCGGCTGGCCGGCGGGAGCGGCCGTCATTTTCAACAACCCCACGCGCATCGCCTGGTGGGAAGGCCCACCGTTCGGCGGCGGGCAGTGGCACGCCGAATATCGCGGCGACGCGGCTGCCTTCAACGAAGTGCTGGCCGCATTTGCCAAGCTCGACGTGAAGATAAAACGGCTCGTCGCTTACGACGGCGTGGGCCATAGTTTCTGGCTCAACCCCAACAACGAACCGGAGAAAAAGTCAGATGCCGAGATCGACTGGATGTTCGTCGTCTGGCAACCGGAAAGTTTTGAGCGCTTGCGCAAGATGCCAGCTGACCTGAAGCCGCGCGACGTTGCCGAGGCCGACGCGGAACCGCCAGCCGAGCTTCATGTCTATATCGGAGACAACATTCGCTGGTCGGACGTGAAAGTCCCCGACGGCATCGAAGTGATTGACAACCGAATGGAAGCGCACGGGTTTACGCTCGCGGACGGCACCGTCGTTGAAGGCACCATTTTCGATTTGGCGACGAAACAGCCGATTGCCGGGCGGATGCGCTTGGAGCTTATCGACCCGCAAAGGGAGGGCGGCTATCGATACACAGTCGCCGCGGAAGCCGCCACCGACGCTGAAGGACTCTGGATCTTGAAGAACGCGCCCGCCGGGTGGTACCGCGTGGTTATCGATGCGGAGGGCTATGTGCCGCGCGTCATCGGCCATGCGAAATTCGACGAGCAGCCGCGCTGGCAGCGATACGATGGCGGGCTGGCGCGGCCCGCGTCGGTGTCCGGCCGCGTCACTGACAGCGCCGGCCAGCCGCTCGCCGAGGTCGACGTGCGTCTGGGCGATGTCGTGGCGGGAGAGGACAGCAGCTATGATTCGCCGGACGAATTCCGCATCAAAACAGGTGCGGATGGCCGCTTCGAATTCACGCAGGTACCCGTCGGAACCGCGCGAGTCTGGATTAACAAGCCGGGCTATTGCCGCCCCGGCCTAGGCCCGACAATCTCCACCCCGACCAAAAGCCTCGAACTCACCATGCTAAAGTCGGCCCAGCTGCGCGTGACCGTAGACTTCGCGGGCACAGAGCGCCCTGGCGACTACATGGTCAACCTCGAGCCAGAGGGCGGCTCGACAATCGGCTCCTGGGGCGGCTCGGGGAGCATCAACGCTGCGAACGTCATGGAATTCTCCGACGTGCCACCAGGGCGTTATGTGATTCACGGTCATCCGAATCCTCACAGCGAAAACGAGGCCACCGATCCGGTTACGGTGGAGCTCAAAGGCGGCCAAACTACGGAAATTACTCTGAAGGCTAATTGAAACCGCGTCACCGGCAAAGTAAAACGCAGCGATGAGACCGAATCGCCGTAAGTTTCTGAGCGTAGCCGCGGGAGCGGGCGCGCTGGCGCTTGTTGAGTCGAAGCATAGCGGCGCTGCGCAGCTCGACATGGATGAGTTCGACGTTGCCGCCGCCCGGCCAGTGCTCGATTTGAAAGGATTTAACGATCCGGTCATCATTGAATCTATTGAGTTGTTACGCAAAGACGACGAGTACTTTCTTCGCGTGCGCTCGAAGGACGGCGTCGAGGGCATTTCAGTTGACAACGGCCGGGCCGACGTGCTGCACCCAATTCTGAATCGTCTTGTGGCGCCCTATTTTATCGGCAAGGATGCGCGCCAGCTGGAAGAGCTTTTGTTCGGCGTCTATCGCGAGCGCGACAATTACAAGTTTCAGGGTCTCGCGCTGTGGTGCCCTGTGGCGATGGTCGAATTTGCGATCCTCGATCTGTTGGGCCGCGTGGCCGGCCGGTCGATTGGCCAGCTGCTCGGCGGAGTCGTACGCAAGAGCATGCCGTTCTACGTCGCCAGCGGACGGCGGGACACCACGCCGCAGCAGGAAGTCGACTACCTTAAGCGGCTTATCGATGATACCGGCGCGAAGAGCGTGAAGTATCGCGTTGGCGGACGCATGAACCGCAACAAGGATGCATCGCCCGGCCGCACCGAACAGCTCATTCCACTTTCCCGCCAGGCGCTCGGCGGCGATATTGCGATCCACGCGGACTCGAACAGCTCCTACGATGCGGCGCACGCGATTCCGGTCGGCCGCATGCTGGAAGACATCGACGCGGTTTATTTTGAGGAGCCCTGCCCCTTCGACGACTTCGACGAGACGAAGAAGGTGACCGACGCGCTCAAGATTCCAGTCGCGCTGGGCGAGCAGGAGTTCAGCCATGCGCGCTTCAAGGCGATGATCCGCCACGGCGTGGCGGACATCGCGCAGCCCGACTTGTTCTATTACGGCGGGCTGATCCGCTCGATTCGCGTCGCCCGGATGGCCGATCTGCGCAACTTGCCGACAACCGTGCATCTTTCGGGCGGGTTTGGCTTCGTCTATTCGCTGCACTTCGCGGCCGCGGTCGAGAACATCGGGCCCTGGCAGGAATACAAGCAGGGCGTGGAAACCTACGGCAAGTGGTTCGATCCACCACTGCGCATCGTGGACGGCGCGATCACAATTCCCGAAGGACCGGGTGTGGGAATCGCCGATCCGAAAGAAGTGCTCCAAGGTGCGGTTGTAACAAACGACTGAGACGGTAACTGACTAAAACTGCAAAGGAATGAATCACGCAGAGTCGCAGAGAACGCGGAGGTAGGAACACTAATCTCCACTGATTTTCACTAATCGTTCATTAGTGTCGATTAGTGAGAATTAGTGTTCACACACGTATTTCCGGTACGTGTCGGCTGTATTTCTCTGCGCCCTCGGCGCCTCTGCGTGAGATCATTTGCAGTTTTCGTGAT
>DASXWB010000674.1:0-4565 GCA_036503915.1 Lacipirellulaceae bacterium
CCGAGCGCCCCTGCATCGGTCCGCCGGTCAAATCGGGCCCTGCGCTGGCGCCGCTGGGCGTCAGCTGCGCCACTCGATCGCCGACCGGGAGAGGCGCGAATGGACCCAAGTTTGCCACGTAGATTTTTGATGCATCCTGACTGAAAAGCACCGTCGCCGGGACAAAGAGTGTGCTCGGGGTCGCGGTGACTGCCGTGATGTCGAACAGATGCGACGCCGACGTCCCACTGTAGCTATAGACTGCAACCCGGTTACTCAAGCGATCGCCGACATACAACCGCGTCTCGTCGGGAGACAAAGTCAGGCCCGTGATGCCGCCGTCGTTCGATCCCAATCCGGAACCGAGACTCGGATCGTGGAGTAGCGTGCCCAGAAATGTGCCGTCTTCCGAGTAACGTAAAACGCGCCCCAAAGTACGATCGCCGACAAGATACTGACCTGCGGCATCCGCCGAGCGTACACTCGCGATAAGAACAATAAGGCCGAAAAGAAGACCAAGTAGACGCAAACGGCCGAGCCGGCGTTGCAGGGGCATTAGACTATCTCCTTCCAGAATCAAAGATGTCAAAATCAGGTCGTTGGAGTGGGCGCTCGCGAAGCGCCGGAACCTCAAATTATCTTTAACCCCGCGATGAATTGCCAGGCGCCGCGATAAATCCGTTAGTTCCGCGACGACTTTCTCTCGGCCTTGACGCTCCTTGCCTGGACCGCATAGGCTGATGAATTCTCCAAACCCTTTAGAACTAAGCATTTCCGACAGGTTTCTCCCATGGCCGTACCCAAACGGAAACAATCCAACTCCCGCACCGGCATGCGCCGCTCCCACGACGCCTTGAAGCCCAAGCAGCTCCAGGCCTGCCCGAAGTGCGGCACACAGAAGCCGTCGCACGTCATCTGCCCCAACTGCGGTCATTACGCCGGCCGGACCATGGTGGAAACGGAGTAGCGGACTAAAACCCTACTCGCGCGTCGCCATCTCGAACGATGTCTACAACCGACGCCAAGGCTGCCTTTCTATTTCCCGGCCAAGGGGCTCAAACGGTTGGCATGGGCACGACGGTTTGCGCTCATGTGCCGGCTGCTCGCGCATTGTTTGATCGGGCGTCGACGGTGCTGGGCTATGACTTGTACCACTTATGCGCAAACGGCCCGGCGGCCAAACTCGACACGACGGTCCACAGCCAGCCGGCCTTGTTTGTTGCCAGCCTGGCGGCGCTGGAGCAATTAAAACAGAATTCGCTGGAGCTCGTTGACCGCTGCGCGGCGGCGGCCGGTTTAAGCCTTGGAGAATATACGGCACTTGTCTTTGCGGGCGTCATGAATTTCGAAATGGGCTTGCGCATCGTGCAGGAGCGCGGCCGGGCGATGCAGGACGCCGCCGACGCGACTTCGAGCGGCATGATCAGCGTGTTGGGCTTGGAACGCGAACAAGTTGAATCCCTGTGCCGCGACGCACGCCAAAACGAAACGCTCGAGGTGGCCAACTTGCTGTGTCCAGGCAACATTGTGGTGTCGGGCCATCGCGGCGCATGCGAGCGCATTGCGGACGCGGCGATGGCGGCCGGCGCGATGAAAGTCATCCCGCTTCCCGTGGCCGGCGCGTTTCATACTCCGCTGATGCAACCGGCCGTGGATCGGTTGCGCGCCACTCTGGTCGATGTGGCCATGCAGCGCCCGCGGATTCCGGTAATCTCGAATGTCGACGCCCGGCCGCATGACGACCCCAACGAAATCCGCGAGCTGCTCATTCAGCAAGTTTGCTCGCAAGTCCGCTGGGAAGATTCCATGCGCTACTTGCTCGACGAAAAAGGCATCACGTCGTTTTACGAGATCGGCCCTGGCCGCGTACTGTGCGGGTTGTTGAAGCGCATCGCGCGCAAGGTGCCATGCGAGAACGTCGCTGCGTAGACACAAGTTCAAGCATTCTTAACCACAAAGGACACTAAGGACACTAAGGACACGAAGAATGTACAGGAGAAACAGATGAAAGGATGACAGATGAGAATATCGGACAATCCCGAACTCGAATTTGTTTGTCCAGCTTTGTGATCTTTGTGTCCTTTGTGGTTAATACTCCGGGATGACAGATGGCAGACGAAAAAAACCGGCGGATCCAAGTTGACTTGAGCGGCCAGACGGCGATTGTCACCGGCGCTTCGCGCGGCATCGGCCGCGCGATTGCGCTGCGGCTCGCCGGGGCGGGCGCCAAGGTGGCGTGCGTTGCGCGGAGTGCCGAGCGGCTCAAGGAAACGGTCGATGCGATCGCGTCCGCGGGCGGCACTGCCGAAGTGCATCCCTGCGACGTGACCGACAGCGCCGCTGTCAGCAAGCTGGTCGAGGAGCTGGCCGAAAAGTGGGGCCAGCTCGACATCGTGGTCAACAACGCGGGCATCACGAAGGACACGCTCATTCCGCGCATGAGCGATGAGGATTGGGATGCGGTCATCGCCACAAACCTTCGCAGCGTGTTCCTGTTCACGCGGGCCGCTTCGCTCGTGATGATGCGCAAGCGCAGCGGCCGGATCATCAACATTTCGAGTGTGTCGGGAATCATGGGCAACGCCGGCCAGGCGAACTATTCGGCCTCCAAAGCGGGGGTTATTGGCCTGACGCGCACCGTGGCCCAGGAACTCGCCGGGCGCAAAGTCACCGTGAACGCCATCTGCCCTGGCTTCATAGCCTCGGAGATGACCGAGGCCCTCGGCCCGGCCGTCCTCGACGAGGTGAAAAAACGAATCCCGGCGAAGCGACTCGGCGAAGCCGAGGAGGTGGCCGACGCCGTGCTCTACTTGGCCAGTGATTCGGCCGCGTACATCACGGGGGAAGTCCTCACGATCGACGGCGGCCTGACGCCGTAGAGCAGGAAGCAGGGAGCGGAGAGCAGAGAGTAAGAACCCGCGAAAACCGCGTCTTACTCCGTGCTCTAGGCTCTCTGCCCACGCTCCAACCGCCCTGGACAGCCGGGCCGGAATCTTGGTATATCTTGACCTCGCTTACGGAGTCCCTCTATCTTGAGTGGTTTATGGGTGGTCTGCTGCCGCTTCGCGCGAGCGTTCGAGCTGGCCGCGCCGCCCAATCCGGATACGATTTTGGCAGACATTGCCGAAGCGCTTCGATATAAAGCCAATTAATACAACACGCAGCTCGCTTTAGGAGGATCGTCAAGGTGGCCGCCTCAGTAATGGAACGAGTCAAAGACATAGTCGCCGACAACCTGGGCGTTGACAGAGAAAAAATCACGCCGGAAACGTCGTTCGTGAACGATCTGGGCGCCGATTCGCTGGACACGGTCGAACTGGTGATGGAGCTGGAAGAAGAGTTCGATATCAATATTCCCGACGACGCCGCCGAAAAGATTCAAACCGTGGGCCAGGCCGTGCAGTACATCGAGGCCGGCATCAACGGCAAGAGTTAGGCGGCCGCTGCGGTCAGCGACGTCTCTTGGGGCGGTTGCGTCTGCGCGATTGGCCGCCAACAGGGTTCGGGGTTCAGGGTTCAGTTTTGCCGTGGAACCCTTTCCGCTGAACCCTAAACCCTGACCCCTGAAGCCTCCATCATGAAACGTCGCGTTGTCGTCACTGGAATCGGCGCCGTCACGTCGCTTGCCTGTAAGGTCGACGACTTGTGGCAAAAGGTGCTGCGCGGCCAGAGCGGCATCCACGAGCTCAAGGCGTTCGATACCAAGGACCACAAGGTCAAGTTCGGCGGAGACATCCATAATTGGACCACCGACGGATACGTCGACCGCAAGGAAGAAAAGCGGATCGATCGCTTCACGCAGTTTGCGCTCGTGGCCGGCATCGACGCGGTAAACGACTCGGGCCTCGCCTTCTTGAAGGAAGAGCCGTTCCGCTGCGGCGTCATCCTGGGTTCGGGCATCGGCGGGCTTACAGAAATCGAGGCCCAGCACGAGCGGCTGATCACCAAGGGGCCTGACAAGGTCTCCGCGTTCACGATTCCCAAGCTGATGCTCAACGCGGCCAGCGGGCACGTCTCGATCCGCTACGGCCTGCGCGGGCCGAACTACGCGGTGGCCACCGCTTGCGCCAGCGCCACGAACGCCATGGGCGATGCGTTCAAGGCGATTCAATATGATGATGCCGACATTATGATCACGGGCGGCACCGAAGCAGCCTGCACGCCGATGGGCTTGGCAGGCTTTTCCAACATGCGCGCCCTTTCCGAGCGACATCACGACCCGGCGGGCGCGAGCCGGCCGTTCGACGCGGACCGCGACGGCTTCGTGCTTTCGGAGGGAGCTGGCTTGCTCGTTTTCGAGGAGTTGGAGCACGCCAAGAAACGCGGCGCGAAGATTTACGCCGAGATTCTTGGCTACGGTGCCAGCGCCGATGCCGGCCACATCACCCAGCCCGACGTGGAGGGCACCGGCGCCGCCAAGGCGATGAGCGGCGCGCTGCGCGATGCGCGGCTCAACCCCGAAGCGATCGACTACATCAACGCCCACGGTACGAGCACGCCGTTGGGCGACGCGGCCGAGACGATCGCCATCAAGACGGTCTTCGGCGAGCACGCCTACAAGGTCAGCATATCCAGCACGAAGAGCC
>DASXWB010000675.1:0-3710 GCA_036503915.1 Lacipirellulaceae bacterium
TGGCGGAAAATAGGCAATCTCCTCAGCGACTCTTCCATCAGACCAAATTTTCCACCCACAATCGAGACGCTCACACTGAACGCCGGTGTCCGTCATTTTGCCCGCGAAGAACAGCGATCTTTGTGCTATACTTTCGAATAACAGGTTAAGCGCCTGCTCTTGCCGCGTTTCGGAGGACTCAGCCGTGCGATCGATCCAGCCAATTTCTGTGCCGCCGAGCCTGTGCTCTTGCTAAGGTCAGTTTTGCGCCTTTTCTGCGCTCTCTCGCCTGTGCCGAGCCAGGCTGTCTCTTGCGCCTGAATCCGTTTGCGTAGCCGTTCTGCGCTATCTCTGCGCACCTACATTTCCACCCTTGCCTGACGAGAAAAATATGACGCTCGATAAACGTACGCGCCGGCAACTGCTGGCTCATTGCGATGAAATGCACGACGACGACGGTATCGACCCCCGCGACTTTTTCAGAAAGGACCAAATCCACAGTAAGAAACATCACAAGCTTGAGCGCCTCTGCCGCCAAGTGGCTGAAACGCTCGATCAAGTGCTCGCGGGTGAATTTGCCGATGATGCGCTGCGATGTCTGCGAGTCGTCTCCGCGATGCCCGCGCCGGATGCGTCGAGACTGCTGGTGACGCTGCATGCCGATTGCGAACCAGCAGACTTTGATCGCGGTTTGCTCGAGGACCGACTTGCCGCGTGCAAAGGTCGGCTACGCTGCGAAGTAGCCGCGGCCATCACGCGGCGCAAGGCTCCGTCGTTGGCCTTCCATGTCGTTGGACCCGATTCCATACGCGCTATCACCGAAACGGAGGTCCAGCCATGAGCGATCCACATCCGGCCGTATTAACAACTTGGCTAACAGAGCCGCTTGGGCACGCGGTCGCACAGTCGGTCGATCGATTATGTCGCCTGGATGATGTTCAGCGTGTCGCCATCATGCCCGATGTGCACTTGGCGCAAGATGTTTGCGTCGGCGCGGTGATGGGTACGCAACAGCTCATCTACCCTGCGGCAGTGGGCGGTGACATCGGCTGCGGAATGGCCACGCTCGCATTCGATTTGGAAGCTGCGGCCATCGATAGCGAGGCGGAAGCCGGAGCCATCTTGAAGGGTCTGTACGAACTGGTTCCGGGCAATAAGCATCGCAAGCCGCGCGATTTGCCGGCTAGGCTCGATGCGTTGCCGCTCAGTGATTCACGTCTTCGGTGCATTGCCCAGCGCGACGGCCGTGTGCAACTGGGCAGCTTAGGCCGGGGAAATCACTTCCTTGAATTTCAGGCCGATCAGGATGGCAGACTCTGGGCGCTTATCCACAGCGGCTCACGGGCCATAGGCCAGGCGATTACGGCGCACCATGTCAGGAATGCAAGTCACTCGGCACCCGGCATCGCCTACTTGAACGCCGGAGAGGAATCGGGCCAAGGCTATCTCGCCGATGTGGCGTGGGCCCGCGCGTACGCGCAAGAAAATCGACTGGCAATGCTGCGCGCGGTCGAGCAGCTGATGCAGCGGTTGTTTTGTGCGGCCGCGGACGGCGATTCGTTGCTCGACTGCGACCACAATCACGTCCAGTTGGAACAGCATTCCAGCCAGCCGCTGTGGATTCACCGCAAAGGGGCTCAATCGGCCGCACTCGACGAGCCGGGCATTATCCCAGGTTCCATGGCGGCGGCTAGCTTTCACACGCGTGGCCGCGGATGCGCCAATGCGCTCTCGTCGTGCTCGCATGGCGCCGGGCGGAAGCTCAGTCGCACCGAAGCGCGGCAAAGCCTGAGTGAGAAGTTATTTGCACGTCAAGTGGGCAATTTGTGGTACGACGTTCGCCGCGCCGGGCGGTTGCGTGACGAGGCCCCCAGCGCATATAAGGACATTCGCGCCGTCATGCGCGCCCAGCGAGATCTGGCTCGGATTGAACGCCAGTTACGGCCCATCTTAAGTTATAAAGGTGGCTGACGCCGACTAAACCCAAGGTTAAAATTTGATTTCGGCTCGGTCGCCCGCAACGGCAGTAAGCGGCGTGTGAATTGGCCTCTCGTCGATACTAGGACCCGGGGGTCTAATCGATGAATCACGTTATGCCCCGTGAACACGATTGCCATCCGGGAACGCTCACTGTTCATTCCAGGAAACTAGTGCCGCGTTGTTTATTGGGATTCACGCTCGTCGAGCTCCTGATCGTCATCGCGGTCATTGGAATACTCATAGCCCTGTTGCTGCCTGCGATTCAAGCAGCGCGTGAAGCGGCGCGGCAGACCCAATGCCGCAATAACCTCAAGCAGATCGCGATCAGCTTCCATAATTTCGAGTCGGCGAAGCGCTACTTTCCTGGCCACGCTGGCGAGCGACAGCCGCTCCGCGTCGACTTTGGGAAGCAGCGAAGGGCTCGCGCGATGGGTATGCCCTTCACGGGAAACTGGCTGCTGCAGTCGATCACCCACATGGAAGATGAGCTGATCGCGGACGTACTCATCGCCGCTGGGCAAGGCACTGCAACCCAGTCGCAATTAAGGCTCGCGGTCACCAGCCCGATCCCGATTTTGTATTGCCCGTCGCGGCGGGCTCCGGTCGCATACCCGCTCGTTAGAGACGAGGAGGAAGCCTATGGCCCGATGGGCGCCAGAACCGATTATGCAATCAATGGCGGCAGTTCCGCATCCATGGGCAAAAAGGGCCGGCCCGCCTTCAACATCAAGCTCGAATTCGACGGCGTCTGGTCCCTTGGACGTAAGACGGCGCTACAGAAAATCGTGGATGGATCCAGTAACACGTACTTGGTCGGCGAGAAGGCGATGGACATACTTCACTACACAACCGGTACGGATGTCGGCGACCGAGCACCTATCGCCGGATTGAAGGACAATTCTGGAGCCTCGAATTCCTACGTCCGCTTTGCGGTCAGACCGCCTTCGCGAGATGTGGCAAATAATTGCGCGGCCTGCCACGAATTTGGCAGCGCGCACCCCGCGTCCCTGAACATGTCCATGGCCGATGGTTCCGTCCAGTCGATTGGCTACGGCATGGACGTGCGACTCCACCGCATGCTTGCGTCAATTGCCGGGGACGAGTTTGCCGACGAGCCGGAGTAAACGATTCAAAACTGTCTGCACATCCGACAAACTGTTGTGACTTTCAGCTGCCACTGATTGGCTGCCGGCCTGCCAGTTTGAGGAATCGCGCAGCCAGCTTGGGGCCTGCACCAACGTCTTCGTGCTTGAAGAATACGTAAACCTCGTTCCAGCTTTGGGCCACAATTCTTTCGATCCATTTCTTTAAGCGGGCGTCTGCGTAGCGTTCTTCGCGCAGGCGCACGAATCCCCAGTTAGTCGTAGCGACAACGCGATCGCACGCGGGACCGTCGTCATCGACGCTACATAGCCCGGCTGAATGTGCGCGCAGGGACTCGTAAACCTCGTCGTCGTGCCAGCTCTCATGCTGCAGTTCCAAGACGATCGCTGCCCGGCCGCGGACGTAGTTGAGAAACGCTTCGAGCCGCGGCATGTCCTTCTTGAAGTTTGGCGGCAGTTGGAACAGCAGCGGACCTTGCCGCTCCTTTAAGAGCGACGCCAGGTTGATGAAGTCGTCGATCTGCGCCTCAGCATTCTGCAATCGTCGAAAATGCGTGATGGTTTGGCGAGCTTTCAAAACGAATCGAAACGAGTCCGGCACCTGCTCGGCCCAGGACTCCACCGCGCTGGCCGAAGGAAATCGACGAA
>DASXWB010000676.1:0-6608 GCA_036503915.1 Lacipirellulaceae bacterium
GGTGATGCCGGAACGCTCGTGATCAATGGCAATCAGACGGGCGGAGGACCTACGACCGTCGCCTCCGGGGCAACCATTAGTGGCACCGGCACGCTTAGCGGTAACTTGGAATTGGAGGAAGGCGCCTCCTTTGCCGCTCAGTTTGACACCGGGACAATCGATCCACTTGCGATCATGGGCGACTTCAATCTTGGCGCGCTAGGAAACACCCTCAACGTCATGGGAAGCGGCGTCGGCGCGAGCTGGGTCATTGCCACGTACACCGGCACTTTAACTGGCACGTTTGAGAACGTCACACCTGGCTATGCAGTCAACTATGGCACCGGAATGAACAGCCAGGTGACGCTTACACTAGGCGGCACTGTCGGCGTACCCGGCGACTACAATCAAAACGGCATTGTGGACGCCGCTGATTATGTTATCTGGCGTAAAAAAGTCGGCCCTGGGAGTTTGCAGAATGAAGGCGGCGTCAGTCCGGGGGTCGTTGATGCGGCGGACTATAACTTTTGGCGATCGCGTTTTGGAGCGACATCGGGTGCCGGCGCAGTGCTTGACGGCTCCGCCGTACCAGAGCCAATCGGCCTGCTGTTGTTCGCGTGCGGCCTGACAGGCTTGATGATCGGCTTTGCACGTCGTCAGACTGCTGGGTGAATCCATGGTTCTTTGATGCGGGCACGGCGTCTCGAGCCGAGACTTACGAGGATTCATCCGCAAATAGGTCGACATACGTTTTTGGAGAAGCCCATTCCGGTGATGCTTCTTTCGGATTGAGGCCATTCAAGAAATCTTCGATGTTTGTGTATCCGTCGCCATTAAGGTCGCCGGCAGCGTCGGACGCAACCTGTGGATCGAGGCCGTATTTTTCTTCCCAATCGTTCGGCATGCCATCGGAGTCGGAGTCTTCATAGGGTTGCCCGGCGTATTCGGGATAACCTCCAACCTGGCTGATATCGGTAATGATGCCCTTGGGCACCATGGACGCGATCGCGTCAATCACTTGCGTCGAATAACCCACTTGGCGTAGCTGCTCGGCAAGATCGTTGCTCAATTTCGCGGTAACTTGACCGGTGCGGACCATTTCAACCACGCGTTCGTCCACTGCATCTCGCCGCGGTTTGGTCGCCCCGGCGTTGCCGAGAACTTTCTCGAAGGCGGATTCGGCGGATTCAATTTGTAGATGCGAGTGCGGATACGGCCGTTCTGCCCTTATCCTGGGCAGAATCGCCGCCGGGTCGGCGATCGATTCCAGCTGCACGCCGCCGTCCCAGTTGTCCGCGGTCACCCGGCGATTTCCTTCAACAATGTTGCCGGCCACATAGGCCTTGCCATAGTCATCAACCGGCGGGTTGGCTCGGCGCGATTCCGGCTTGAGCAGTCGAAACCTGACCGGATCGCCAAGCGGCGTAACGGGACCAGGTTTCAAGTAGTTATTGATGATGTTGTAATAGCTTCGGTGATCGCCGCCGTCGATCGTCCGGTGGCGCCAGTTAAAGAGCACGTTGTTGGCAAACGTGAAGTCGTAGATCATGCCGATGCTCGGGTTGCGCCCGGCATTGCACGCCCACAAGTTGTGGTGAAACGTGCTGTTGTAACCGCCGATCGTGCTTCCGAACGAATGGTTATAGGTGCCCAGCGCCTCGCTGAAGATGGAATTTTGAATTGTGATATTCACCGTGGGCAGCTTGAGCTCCTTGCTGCCGTCGGGCGGCTGATACATATGACGATACATCGACATGTTCTCGTCCAGGCCCCAACTGGCCGAGACATGGTCGATCATGATATTCCCAATCGGGTTGCCGCCGATCGAATCGTTCCGGTCGCCTACCCAGGTGCTTCCACGGCGGAAGCGCATGTGGCGAATGATGACATCATGCGTCTCCAACTCGACGGTGTCGCCCGCAATGCAGACTCCGTCGCCCGGCGCGCTGCTGCCGTCAATCGTGATGTAGGGCGCGCGCACGCGGATTTTTTCTTTGAGGTGGATGATTCCGGCCACATTAAATACGACGACACGCGGGCCGCCTGCTTCCAGCGCCTCGCGAAAGCTTCCCGGCCCGCGGTCGTCGAGGTTGGTGACCACAAACACCTCGCCGCCCCGCCCGCCAAAGGAGTACATGCCGCCTCCTTGAGCACCCGGAAAGGCAGGTATCGCAGCTTGCGGCAAGTCAGCGGGCTTGGCGGCCCAAGGGATGTACGGTTTACCCTTCGCTTCCCACTGGCGAATGATGGACAACGTGTGCTCCCAGGCTTCATCCGACCGGCGGTCTGCCTCACGCAGTTTTTGCGCAGCCTCCCGTCCGATTTCTTGAGGCACCTTCGGGTACTGTGCGCGGCTGCCTTGGTGGCAAAGCAACGCCAACACGAATGCAACAAAACCAAAAAACCGGACTCGATGAACCATATCTATTTCGTCAGTTGTGGTTGTTGTGACTGCTGTCGCTGCGTTTGAAGTGCAAGGACTTCATCGTTGTAGTCGGCGTAGCGCATGTCAACTATGAAATGCATCTTGCATGGGTCATTTTCGTCAGTGATCCAGCGGTCCGCTTCTGGCACGTTCTCGGAAGTCGAATTATGCTAGGTGACAAATGATGCACAGCAATGTCCTAAAACAAGGGGTTCTCAAGTGTCGCTTATTGCTGTTATTGGCCATTTGCCCTGCGGCTAATCGATTAGTCGTTTACGCGAATGATCTTCCAGTTGCGATGGGAAGCGAGGGACGCCTCGTATATCAAACAGACACGTTGGGTAATCGCATTCCCGATTTTTCACATTGTGGTTACGCCGGCCGTGATCGTGAAATTCCCAACGTCCCTGTGCGAATTAAGCTCGATCCAGCCGACGGCGATGACGGCGCGCGAATTCAGAATGCGATCAATCGCTTGGCAAGCTTGCCGCTGGACGATCGTGGCTTTCGCGGCGCGATCCTTTTAAGCGCCGGGAGTTTCGAAATCAGTGATCAGCTCCGCATTTCGGCTTCGGGAATCGTGTTGCGCGGAGCAGGTGCCGGCAATGGCGGAACTACATTGGTTGCCACTGGCAATCGGCGGCGAGCCCTCGTGCGGATTGAGGGACCTGGTGAGCGCATTAATCGCCATTCCACTAAATATCGCTTAGTCGACGAGTACGTTCCTGTTGGATCGAGGAAGTTGAGATTGGATTCTGTATCGGATCTCAAAGTAGGCGATCAGGTCATAATCGCGCGACCGAGTACAAACGAATGGGTCAAATCAATTGGGATGGACGCCGCCGGCGTGGCTTGGAAAGCGGGCACTCGCGACATTCGTTGGGATCGAGTTATCGTTGCCATCGATGACGAAACAATCACGGTCGATGCGCCCATAACCACTGCCATTGAAAAGAAATTCGGGAGCGCCACGCTGCAACCGTACGATTGGCCGGGCCGCATTTCCAATGCTGGAATCGAAGACTTGCAGTTCCACTCGGAATATGAAAGCGATAAACCGCACGATGAGGAACATGCCTGGTTTGGCGTTACCATGCAAAGTGCACAGAACGCATGGGTGCGTCGTGTCGAATTTCGGCATTTCGCTGGCGGGGCGGTCGCGCTGTGGGAAAACTGCAAGTGGATCACCATCTCGGATTGTGTTGCCGTTGATCCGATTTCAGAAATCGGAGGCTATCGGCGCCACACATTCCTCACACAAGGTCAATTAACGCTATTTTTGCGGTGTTGGTCGGAGCATGGCCGGCATGATTTCGCCGTCGGACACTGCGCGCCGGGCCCAAACGCATTCGTTAATTGTTACGCGGCCGAATCTCTTGGCGGGAGCGGCCCGATAGAAAGCTGGGCATCCGGTGTGCTATACGACAACGTTCGTATCGACGGCGGCAGTCTTGACTTGATGAACCGCTGGGTGGCACCACCGGGCACCGGCTGGTCGGCCGCCAACTGCGTATTATGGCAATCCCAGGCGTCGACAATACAAGTGTTTCGGCCTCCTGGCGCGAACAATTGGGCACTAGGCGTGTGGGGTGCATCCGCAGGCGATGGCACGATTCAAGGCCGTAACGATTTCGTCGAACCTATCAGCCTGTATCAGGCACAATTGCGCGAGCGGCGTGGCACGAATGCAGCGGCCGACCTTGGGCTGGGACTCGTTGATCCGGTCGGCGCGACTAATCCGACAGTTGCCGAGGCAGCCGAATTCGCAGCTCGTTCCGAACAATTGCCCCAACGACTTATCGACATTATTCGATTGACGATTGCAGCTGCGTCGGGCCAAGTACCGGCAGAATCAAGTGCCGGCATTTTGCCTCCGCAAAAGCGAGACGGCGTGTCTACTGCCAAACAATCACCATTGAAACAAAAAAACGGCTGGCTCGTGATTGGTGAAGAATTGTTAACCGGGGACTTAATTCAGCAATCTTTTTGGCGTGGGACGGTGCGGCCGGACGAAGCTCGTTCATTTGGGCCGGCGATAACTCGGTTCATCCCAGGACGAATTGGGAAGGGCTTTACCGATGATCTTAATCAGGTTGCGATCGACTTGCGTGCAAACGGTATCGCGGTTTTTGATCATCACTACGGCCTTTGGTACGATCGGCGGCGCGACGATCATACCATGGTTCGGCAGCAGGACGGTGGCATCGCTCCGCCGTTTTACGAGCAGCCCTTCGCGCGCACCGGACGGGGCCAGGCGTGGGACGGCCTTAGCAAGTACGATCTCACTCAGTTCAACCCTTGGTATTGGAGCCGGCTCCACGAATTCGCGCGCCTTTGCAATGATCATGGGTTGGTGCTATTTCACCAAAATTACTTTCAGCACAATGTTCTCGAGGCTGGCGCGCACTGGGTCGACTCTCCGTGGCGGCCGGCAAACAACGTCAACGACACGGGGCTTCCAGAGCCGCCGTTGTTCGTTGGCGACAAGCGGATTTTCATGGCGTCGCAATTTTACGACGTTACGAACGCGCGACTGCGCAACCTGCATCGCGGTTACATTCGCCAATGTCTAGATAATTTCGCTGATTGTTCGAATGTGATTCAATTCACCAGCGCGGAATACTCCGGTCCGCTCGAGTTCACGCAGTTCTGGCTGGACACGATCATCGAATGGCAGCGCGAGCATTCGCGCGACGTTTTGGTTGCTCTGAGCGCTCCAAAAGACGTGCAGGATGCGATACTGGCCGATCCGGCGCGCGAACCACACATCGACATTATCGATATTCGCTACTGGGCGTACTCGGCAGACGGTAGTCTCTATGAGCCGGAGGGCGGAAAGAATCTCGCGCCGCGGCAGCATCTCAGGCAGACGAAACAGAAACCGGGCGGCTTTGCGGCCATTGCGAAGGCGGTTCGCGAATATCGGAACCGCTTCCCGGAAAAAGCAATCACCTACTATGCCGATATGCATTGCCCAAGCGGCCGCGACGGTTGGGCGGTTCTCATGGGCGGCGGCTCGCTTCCAAACGTTGCCCTTCCAGCTAAACTGGCTCGGGTCATGCCCACGATGGTTCCGGCGGACGATTTAGTGGCTAACGATGGTGCCTGGTGTCTTGCTAATCAAGCAGGGGATGCACTTATCTATGTCGAACAGCCCGGAACTGCATTACAGTTCAATACAAGGAATGACGATGTCCGCTATCGGCTGCATTGGATCAACAGCAAAACGAATGACGCGTTGACTGAAGAAATAGCAACCGCCGGTCAGCCACTTCGCGTGGTGGCCAAGACAAACGTGCTTTGGCTGGAAACAGGGCGAACCAGATAAATTTACTTTAGAGGCAGCCACACGGACATTTCAGAAGGTTGGCGGTTCGCCCACGCATAATAGGGAATCAAACGCACTTTGATTTCGCGCGCATCATCCGCTTGGAGCGGCCGATATAGCGAACCTTTCCACGAAGCTGTCCGCTTTGCGAACGCCTTACCTTCGATCACTGTCACACCGGAAAGCAACCCGCCGTCGTATCGGGCAGTGAGCCTTGAATCCGCAGGCACGTGAATATCTTGTACGCGAACGCCATCCGGCAGGTCGCATGACTCCAAGCAGTAAACGATCGGTCCACGTTTGACGGCAACCTGGTTTCTCGTCTCTTCAACAAGCGGATGTGCTTCGATGAGTTTTGGCGGCATCGCAAGTTCGAGGCGAACCACATCGCCCGCGGTCCAGCCGCGACGGATTTCGGCGTAGGATGCGGGCGAAGTTCTCACATCGGACCGTTCTCCGTTCAAATAGAGCGCCGCGGACTCGGCCCAGCCGGGTGTCCGCAGCTTTAAAATGAATTTGTGGGACGGGCATTTATTGATGGTGATATGCACGCGCCCATCCCAGGGGTAGTTCGTCTCTTGCGTCATTTTTAGCGGCTCGCCGTTTAACTCCGTCGATAAGACGCTGCTGCCGTACAAATTGATCCATACTTCATTCGCCGCCTTGCTGTAGGCGTACCCGTTCACCTCGGCAATCGTGCGCAGGATGTTTGGCGGGCAGCAGAACGAGTTAACAAACGAAACGCGCCTGCGAGGCCAGCGAAGCTTCGATGGCAACGATTCAATGTGCCGCATCGGATTGACGTAAAAGTAGTCGGTGCCTTCGAGGCTGATGCCGCTAAGAACGGCGTTGTACAGCGCGAGCTCCATCACGTCG
>DASXWB010000677.1:0-2569 GCA_036503915.1 Lacipirellulaceae bacterium
GCAAAAAGCGGTTGAGCGTTTGCTCCGTGCAACCGTAGGGGTAATCGATGAGGTAGGGCAGGGCGTCGACCATCGCGCCGGCCAGCGTTGGTGAATAACGGACCTCGAGGCGCGTCTGATCGGCGCGCCGCTCGCGCGGCACGGTGATTTCGAAAGCGCCGAGTTGTTGTTCCGGGCGCAGGGCGCCGCTAAAGCTGTCGGTCTTAAGCATGCCGTGCACGTATACTGGGAATTTCATTTCCACAGCATCGGATTCCTCGTCAGTAAGGGCGAGCATGCGAATCGCGGCATCGCCCTCTCGCGCGACCTTGACGCGCCAGTCGACGCGCTGCTCGCCACCGGCCGGAAGCTCCACCAGTTCTTCCGCGGCCGTTGGCAGCTCAAGCGTCTCCCCGCTAAGTTCCAGCCGCACTTTCACTTGCTTGGCCGTCGTGAGATAGTTGTGCACATTGGCGCTGAGCAAGACTTCGTCGCGTTCGACGAAGAACCGCGGGGCCTGCATGCGTACGATAAGGTTCTTGCGAGTGACGACTTCGGCCGACGCCTGGCCGACGCGCGTGCCATGCCCCATGCTCCAGGCCTGGATCTTCCAGGCGGTGAGGTTCTCCGGCATGTCGAGCTCGACTTCGGCCAAGCCGTCCTTGTCGGTTTCAAGCGAGTGGACCCAGAGGGCCGTGTCGGCGAACTCGCTGCGAACGGTCGGCTTGAGAAATTCAGCGGCTTGCACTGTCAATGGAATTATAGACTTGGGATTGAAGTCGGCGCGCGCTCCGTCGACTGCTTCGAAAGCCGGCGTGGCTGGGGCAGCGGCATCGAGCGCAGCGCCGAGTGAGTAACGCTCGCCTCGTCTGCGGGCGAGGCCGCCGAACCCGTCCCCGGCTGCGGTGCGACTTCGCGCTTCTGATTCATCCGCAACTGTGTCGCCGAACGCGCCGAGGCTTTCCAATCGCCCCTCGTTTGGAGGCACAAGGTTGGCAAACCAGCGGTCGAGGTTTGTTTCAAGGTGAGGCCGATGCTGCCGGCGCCATTTCCAAAAGAATTCCCTGATGTCCGCGACGTTCGTACCGCCGGAAATGTACTCAAGGCTCTTGTCAAATATGGAAAGCACGGTGGAACCTACAAACGGCTTGCCGGCTTCATCGGTGAGCTTCAGCTTGACCGTGGCGTGCTGGCCCGGCTCAAAAGCGTCGGCCGAAGGCACGACTTCGACATTGAGAATTCTCTTGGCGGGCGGCACGTGGATTTCGCGAGCCTCCGTATGGACGCGGCCGCCCGCGATTGTCACCGCCTCCACGAAAAAGTTCGGCATGTCCCGTTGCTCGACGCCCAGCTCGAACGTGGTGCTTTTACCGCGTGGCCGCAGGATTTGTGGCGCAAGATAAGCGCCATTGGCCGGCCGCACGAAGAGCAGGATGGTTGAGCCAGGCCGATTTGTGTTGACCTGCAGTTGAAGCTTGTCATTTGGCGCATACTCGCGTTTGTCGGGCACAAGCTCCAGGTCGCTGAAGCGGAACTCGCTGCCGTCGAAGCCTTCGCCCGTGATCGTGAACAGGTAGCCGCCTTCGATTTCATGGCCCGCCTTATCGGTGACTTGATACGACAGGCGGTACTGGCCTTTCTCGGAAGCCTTGATCTGAATCTCGGCATGGCCATCGGAATTGGTGTTGAGGTCCCAGGTGCGCACTTCGGTTTCGACGGGAGTGCGCTCCGGTGCAGCGCCATAAACGATTTTCAGCAGGCGCAATTTTCCTATACCTTCAACCGGTTTGCCGTCAAGCCGCCGCGCGGCGAAACTGGCTGCGATCGTATCGCCGACGCGGTAGTAGCCTCGGTCGACCCACGCGTACACTTCGAATGGCTTGCGGGCCACGAGCACGTCGCCGCTACCGACGATCGTGCGCCGCGATTCGTCCACAACCTCGGCCTGAATCGAGTAGCGATGGTCCTCGTCAGGGTGAGCGACTTTGGCAAGCGACGTATCAATTTCGACCGCCACCGTTCCGTCGGATCCGATAGAAACCTCGCGCTCGGCCACGACTTCAGGTACCGTCGGTGGTTGCCAGTACCACCGCGGCGACGGCCGTCGGCATCCCCAATTGCGCCAGCCCGGATACCACTCGTAGTCATAAGCGAACCACCAGTAGCCGGCGCCATAGAGCCAGTCCCAAGGACCGGGCGGATACCAGCGCGACGTCTGCTCAGAGCGCATCACCTTGTACTTCACCGTGGCGCTGGTGAGCGGTGAGCCAAAGTAATACTTGGCGCGGATCGTAGCGGAGATTTTCTCGCCGAGCATCACGGGTTCGGTCGGGGCCTCAACCGTCACTTCGAACTCGGGCTTTTTGTATTCTTCGACGCGGAAGGTGCCGCCGCCGCGATTCACAACCATCAATCGATATTGGCCCAATGTGGCGTCGGCCGGCAGCTCGAATTTGCCGGCGATGCCGCCATAGTTGTCGGCCGTGAGCGTTTCGCTGTAAACCTTTTCACCCTTGGGATTGTGAATCTCAACGGCGAACGACTCGTGGGCAAACTGGCTTTTGTCGTCCAGATCATATTTGGCCTGGCG
>DASXWB010000678.1:0-3058 GCA_036503915.1 Lacipirellulaceae bacterium
GTTACGGGTTCAGCTTGGGCATCGTGGGAGCGAGCATGGGGCTTGGACTGGGCCTGTTGATTGTGCGCTACATCAGCGAGATTGCCGATGTTTTGGGCCGGCTTACCGGCCAGCCGATTTTCGATCCAACCGTATACGGCCTGCCCGAAATTCCCGCCATCATCCAGTGGCCGACGATCGCGACGATTATCGTCGGCGCTCTGTTGATTGCCGTAATGGCCAGCATCCTGCCCGCGCGGCGCGCCGCGCGACTCCACCCTGTCGAGGCACTTCGCTATGAGTGAATTAAGTTCCTTCGATCAATGGACGGGCGCCGTCACGGTCAATCGTGCGAGTGTGCCGCTGGCTCCGCGATTCGCGCCGGGCGCAAACGCAAAAGCACTGGCAGAGCCAGTGGCACACCAGGCGCAAGCGGCAACTCGCGAAATCCTGGCCGCTCATTACATTCGTAAGAGCTATCGCAAGGCGGCGATGGAAATTCCCGTGCTGCAAGGCGTGGAGATGGCGATTCGCGAGGGCGAGTTCGTCTCGGTGATCGGCCCCAGCGGCTGCGGCAAAAGCACGCTGCTGCACGTGCTGGCGACTCTCGATGCTCCTGACTCCGGCGAGATTCGCTTCGAGGGAAACCGCATCGACAATCTTCCGGCAGCCGGACGCGACATTTTGCGAAACCGTTATTTCGGCATGGTGTTCCAGTTCTATCATTTGCTGCCGGAGCTGACGACGCTGGAAAACGTTCTCGCGCCGGCGATGATCGGTCAGAGTGTACTTGGTTATTGGCGCCGCCGCCGGCAGTTTCGAGAGCGTGCTCGCGAAATGCTGGAACTGGTGAACCTCGCGCACCGGTTGAAACACAAACCCAGCGAGCTTTCCGGCGGCGAGATGCAGCGCACGGCTATTGCGCGAGCACTGGTGGCCCGGCCGCGGGTTCTATTCGCCGACGAGCCCACGGGAAACCTCGACAAGTCAAGCGGCGAGGAAATCATGGTGATTCTGCGTCGGTTGAACCGCGAGCAAAAGCTCACTATAGTCATGGTGACGCACGATCCGCGGGTCGCCCAACAGGCCGACCGCACCGTAACGCTTGTCGACGGCCGCGTCGTAGCAGCGTGAACCGGCGGGGCTGACATGTGTCTTGTGTGGAACGCACTTGGTCGAAAGTCCTGGAACTCTGACATGCAAAGACAAGGAGACAAGGAGACAAGGAGACAAGGAGATTCGGTTGGAAGCTGTGTCTCCTTGTTTCCCCCTCTCCTTGTCTCCTTGTCTTGCACCGACCTATTCGTGCCGCGCGCCTGCGGTGCCAATTTCCCATAACGCCATGTCGCGACAGGTTTACATCAGCGGCAAGTTCGTGCCTCAGGAAGAGGCCAAGATCAGCGTCTTCGATCACGGCCTGCTCTACGGTGACGGGGTCTTTGAGGGCATCCGCAGCTACGGCGGCAAGGTTTTCCGACTTCGCCAGCACATCGCGCGGCTATATGAATCGGCCAAAGCGATCTGGCTCGAGATCCCTATGCCGCAAGATGCCCTGTGCGACGCGGTCAATGAAGCGGTTCGCGTCAACAAGATCGACGACGGCTACATTCGCCTGGTTGTCACCCGCGGCGCCGGCACGCTCGGCCTCGATCCCAACCGCTGTTCCAATCCTCAGGTGATCATCATTGCTGACACGATCTCGCTGTATCCAAAGGAGCTGTACGAAAAGGGATTGGAGATTGTCACAGTGAGCGTGCAGCGCACGCATCCGGCCGCGCTCAATCCGCGCGTTAAGTCGCTGAACTATCTCAACAACATCCTGGCCAAAATCGAAGGCTTGCAGGCCGGTTGCATCGAGGCGCTGATGCTCAATCACAAGGGTGAAGTCGCCGAATGCACCGGCGACAATATTTTTCTGGTGCGAGGCGGCGTTCTTTTTACGCCGCCATTGGACGCCGGCATCCTGGCCGGCGTGACGCGCGATGCCGTGATCGATTTGGCGCGCGAGGAGGGCATTGACGTGCGCGAGATTTCGCTCACCAAGCACGACGTGTACATCGCCGACGAGTGCTTCCTCACCGGCACGGCGGCAGAGGTCGTTCCCGTCGTGAAAGTCGACAGCCGCACGATCGGTAGCGGCAAGCCGGGCCCAATCACGCGCGACCTCGAGAATCGCTTCCGCGAATTGACCAGAGCGTAGGCGAATTGGGTCTAGCGCTCCTCGCTACCGCGCATGAATTCTTCGTTGGGCACTGACTTATAAGCGGCCAATGAAGCCCGCACGTCGTCGATTCTCTCGACGTCCGCGTTCGAAAGACGCCAGGTGAATTTATGCTCGGCGCGAAGCGATTCGTTCTCACGTCCGCGCTTCAGTTCGACTTTGAGCGGCACGACTTCGTGGCGCGCTAGTGCTGCGTTGAGACGCAAGCGCGGCTCCGGCGGCGGGCCACCGGAGAGTAGCGTATTCAGCCGCGCGTACCAATCCAAGAATTCACGGTATTCGGCCAAGGCCTGAGCATGTTCGACGCGCTCGGTCTCGACCGTGTAGCTCTCCAAGTGGCTGGCTAGAATCAGCTCGCCCGATTCCGGTTCGAACGACTCTTTGAATTCGGGATCAGCCGCGAACTGCAGAAATGGATCATCCTGCCGCGCCGCCCAAGTGCGCAGCTTTTGCATCGCGCCGGTAAGCTGCTCGGTTGTAAACTCGGTGCGAATTCGCTCGCGTGGATTGAGCAAAATGAAACGGCCCGGCTTGCCGCTGGCCGGTTTGCGGAACACGGCGGTCTGCTCCGGCCCCGTCAGGAAATCATAGACCACGCCGTCGAGAAACAGTGTGGTCGCCTCGCTGGCGGGTTCCTCATCGTCGCCGGCGTAGACAACTGTTTCAATGCGGAATCCTTCGGCCGCCGTAGTACGCGCGATACATAGCAACATGCAGCTCACCAGCAAACCGCGAACCGGCGGATAACGATGTTTTGCGAAATGACGAATCGACAAAGCCATGATTCCCTCCAATGGCGAGTGAATGCGAGAGTTGTTCGAAGAAAATGCTGCCACAGAATAAACGGCAGGCGGCAAC
>DASXWB010000679.1:0-2492 GCA_036503915.1 Lacipirellulaceae bacterium
CTCAAAGGCAGTGGCATGCGCTGGGGCCAAGACGGCTCCGATGCCGTCTGCCATCTCCGTGCCCTCTACCTCAGCGAGCCCGGACAGTGGGAAGCCTTCTGGAAAACTTACCCAAACTAACCACAAACCTGATGCTCACACCAGCCCAAAGCAATCGGGACCTTCCGATCAGGCGGGCACGCGAACTCGCGGATTATCGAATCCCCCGTGGATTATGGCGGCCCGTTCCAGGGCTGCGTCCAGGTGCGGCTGCAGATTCTTGAGGCCGACAAGCGTCATCAGTTTCGAACGGCGAATTAGCTCCATCGGTTGTGCCTGAGCCCCGCAGATCACGAGCGATCTTCCGCAGTCGCGCAGCCGAGTTGCAAGCGACTCCAGCGCATGGATCCCTGTTCCGTCGATCGCCGACATGTACGTTACTTTAAGTACGACAATCGTTGCAAACTTGCCAAGATCGCGGGTTGCTTCATCGAGCTTGTCGGTGGCGCCAAACAGAAATGGCCCGCGGATGCGGATTACCGAACAATACACTGGAATGTACCTATCGGTGATGACGCGTGGCTCGCCGTCACCCAGCGTGTCGTCGGTCACCGCGCCGACGGTCGTTGTCGTGGAAACATTGTGAATATACAGTAGCGCGGCCAGCACCATACCGACCTCGACAGCGACCGTCAAATCGGCGAACACCGTCAGCGCGAAAGTTCCCGCCCACACCAACCGATCGGCGCCGGGGAGCCGCAAGATGGCTGGAATCTCGCGCCACTCGCCCATGCGATAGGCCACGACCATAAGAATCCCTGCCAGCGCGGGCAGCGGGATGTAGCGGGCGAGCGGCGCCGCGACGAGCGCAATCACAAGCAGCGTTAGTGCATGTACTATCCCGGAAATCGGCGAGTTCGCCCCCGATCGAATATTGGTTGCCGTGCGGGCGATGGCGCCGGTAACGGGTATGCCGCCGAACAGCGGCACCACGAGATTTGCAACTCCCTGGGCCGCCAGCTCAACATCGGGTTTATGCCGATCGCCGCTCATGTTGTCGGCGACCACGGCCGAAAGCAAGCTTTCGATTGCCGCCAGCATTGCTACCGTCAAGGCGGACGGCAACAATGGAAGCACGAGATCGGCACGAAACTCTGGCAGTGAAATCGCGGGAAAGCCGGTTGGAATGCCGCCGAACTTCGAGCCGATCGTGCCGACCGGCACCGACAACAGCCCACACGCAATGGTCGTCACGAGCAAGGCGACAATCGAGCCGGGCACTTTTCTCGTAACGCGCGGCCAGGCGAGCACAATAGCGACCGTCGATGCGGCCACTAGCACTGCCGGCAGGCTAATGCTCGCAGCGCTTTGCGCTAGGGCCAACATTCGCGGCAAGAATTCGCTAGGCACCGTTTCTAACGACAGGCCGAAGAGGTCTTTCAGCTGCGTCGAGGCGATCAGCACGGCGATGCCATTGGTAAAGCCGATGGTCACCGACCGCGGAATAAAACGCACCGCCGATCCCAGGCCGGTAAGTCCCATCAGAACGAGCAACACGCCCGCCATGGCGGTGCACATCAACAGCCCGGATACGCCGAACTTTGCGACAATTCCCGCCACAATGACGACAAAGGCGCCAGTCGGGCCCGCGATCTGGCAGCGCGAGCCGCCCAGTGCTGATACTAGAAAACCACCGATGATCGCCGTGTAGATTCCGGCCTCCGGCTTCACGCCGGATGAAATGGCAAACGCCATCGCTAGCGGCAGAGCCACCAGGCCCACGGTCACGCCGGCGATTAAATCTGCCGCGAAATGCTGCCGCTTATAGCCGGACAGCGTTTCCCAAAGCTTGGGGACTAGTCGGTGCCGGCCTTCGTTGCTCATATCTCGCGATAAACCTTCACTCCGCCCGCTAGGCTACCTGGGAATGCGGCATCTTATGGGCGGTCAGCAATTGCCGCAACCGGGAAAACTCGTCCTGATTCTTGAAATGGACGGTAATGCGGCCGCGGCCCTTGGCGGTTTGCGTCAGCTCGACTTTGGTGCCCAAGGCGGTGCTCAGCTCGTCAGCCAAAAAAGCGATCTGCTCATTCCGCGGCTTGGCCACCGGTCGGGAATTGCCTTCGGCGTCGACGATTCGCAGGTCGCTGCCATCCATCGCGCGAACCAGGTCTTGCACGCCTTGTTCCGTCGCTCGAACCGATAAGCCTTCCTTCTTGATGCGCAGAGCGAAGTCGATCTGCTCCTGCTCGTCGCCCAACGGCAACAGCGCGCGGGCGTGGCCTTGCGAAATGTCTCCCTGCTGCACCATGCGCTTCACTTCGTCCGGCAATTCGAGCAAGCGGATGAGATTGGCCACGGTGGAGCGATCGATCTGCACACGCGCGGCCAGTTCTTCCTGCGTGCATTGATACTGCTCGATGTAGCGCTCAAACGATTCGGCCTTTTCAATCGCGTTGAGATCTTTGCGCTGGACGTTTTCAACGATGGCCAGCTCGGCCATCTGGCGGTCG
>DASXWB010000680.1:0-1520 GCA_036503915.1 Lacipirellulaceae bacterium
GTTGCCGCCTCCAATCTCTATCGCTTCGTTCGCTGCATAGATTGCCTCATGCCAGTTCGCGGCGCGATAATGCGCCGCGCCGAGCGTACGCCAATGCTTGGCCTTTTGCGGCGCCAGCCGAATCGCTTTCTTGGCCAATTCAATTGCTTGAGGAGGATCGCGGAGCCGCGAATCAGGGTAGCTCACCAGCAGCCACGCTAAGTGCTGCAGGTCGGCCGGGTCGTGTGCCTTGACTTGAAGTGCCTTGCGGTAGACGTCGGCCGCTTCGTCCGATCGGCCCGTGGAGGTCAGCACCGAGGCGAGATGGAAGTACGACTCGCGGCGGTCGGGCCCATACTCGAGGACACTCGGAAACTGAGCCACGAGCCGGTCGAATAGGGCGATGGACTGGCGGAACGCATCCTCGGCCTCGGCAAGCCGGCCGTTTCGGGCCCGGAATCCGCCCAGCGTGTGGTAGGTCTCCGCCAGCCCACCCAGATAGTAGTGGACCGACGGATAGTCGGCGGTAAGCCTTTCAGCGGTGGCGGCTGCCTCGGCAAATGCGATCTCTGCCTCCTCAGGACGGTTGGTGCCTCCCAATAGCCAGCCCATAGTTTTTTGGCTGCGGAACAGGTCGTAGCGGTAATCGGGGACAGCGGGAAAATCGTCGACAAGTTCCTGCTGCAGCGCCAGAGCCTTGCGCAGGTCTTGCTCGGCCTCTTCGAGATAGGTTGTGGGTAGACTGCGCGAGGGCCCCCGCATGCGCCAGTAATAGACGTTCGCCAGTTGATTTCGATAGCGAGGAACCTTCGGAAACTCTGTAGTGAGCGATTCCAGAGGTGCCGCCGCTTCGCCGAGCGCCTGCCGATATTCCTCGGTCCGGCCGAGGTGACGCAGTTGCTGGCCGAGGCCCAGGTAACTTTCGGAAAGATGCTCGCGATATTCCGGCTCGGCCGCGAACTCGGCGACGAGCGGGCGCTGAATTGAGAGCGCTGAGCGATACGCCTGTTCCGACTCACGCCTGCGATGCAGATAGCCTAGCACATTGGCGACGAACCAATGGCCACGACCGAGATTACGGCGGTAGCGCAAAATGCTCGGGTCGTTGGCCGCCAGTTTTTCTTCCAGCGCCAAAGCACGACGATGCAGTTGTTCTTCTTCGGGATAGCGGCCGGTGTCGCCCAAGAGCACGCCGAGTTTGTGAAGTGTGGCGGCCAATTCGGCGCGGTATGCCGAGTTGGTTGGGAACTCGTCGACGAGCGTCTGCATGTGGTCGACGGCTTGTCGGAAAGCATCTTCCGCCTGCGCGGGCTGGCCCACGCGGTGCTTGATCTCGGCGATTCGGCGATACGCGCGGCCCGTTTCGAAGCGGACGGATGGATCGTCGCCGCCCTCTTTGGCGAAGTCAGTGTAAAACGCGAGGGCTTTTTCCAGGAACTCGCGCTGAACCGGTTCCATCTGCGGCTCGTGGGCGAGCCACTTCTCGGCGACCTGCGTGTACATGTCGTCGACGGCCTCGCGCGCCTTGTCGGCATTTGTCT
>DASXWB010000681.1:0-10960 GCA_036503915.1 Lacipirellulaceae bacterium
GTCGCCGCGCAGGTAAGCCGCAGTGAGCGAGCGTTCGCTGGCCAGCACCTCGTCGAACGTGCCCTGCGCGATGACCTCGCCGCCGTGCCGGCCGGCGCCGGGCCCGAGATCGATGATGTGATCGGCGGAAGCAATCGTCTCGCGGTCGTGCTCGACGACGAGCACGGTGTTGCCGAGGTCGCGGAGATGGCGGAGCGTCGCGACGAGCCGCGCGTTGTCGCGCGCGTGCAGGCCGATGGTCGGCTCATCAAGCACGTAGAGCACTCCGCACAGGCCGCTGCCGACCTGGCTCGCCAGGCGGATGCGCTGCGCCTCGCCGCCGGAAAGCGTGGGGGCAGCGCGGCCCAGCGTGAGATAATCCAGGCCTACGTCCACGAGAAATGTGAGCCGGTTTTCAATCTCGCGCACCAGCTCGCCGGCCACTTTCTTCTCGTTCGCGGCAAGCCGCCATTTCTTTATTTGAGCGAGCAGCTCACCAAGCGGTGTACGGCCGATCTGGTCGAGCGTGCGGCCACGAAATTGCACCGCCGCCGCATCGTCGCGCAGCCGGCTGCCGCCGCATTCGCTGCAATCGATCTCGCCGACGAACTGCTCCAGCATCGCCCTCAACCGCGGCGAAAGTTTTGAGGCTTCCTCCAGCGCGGGGTATAGCCCTTTGAACTGGAAGCGGACCAGCGGCGATGATGAACCCCCGGCGGAGCCGGGGGCTGTCGCGTCTTCGCGGTTGTCCGGCAGCCCGCGGCTTTGCCGGGAATTTTTGAGCGAGTAAACGTTGATCCACTCCTCGCCGGTACCAAACAACACCATGCGCTTCTGCCGCGGCGAGAGATCGTGGTACGGCACATCGATCGGCACGCCGGTATGGGCCGAAAGCGCCGCGAGCATTTGCCGCGAAATATCCAGCGATACGTCGGGCCACACCAGCAGCGCCCCTTTCGCCAGGGTGAGAGTCGGGTCGCGCACGAGCGCGGCCGGGTTCGCGCCAACTTGCGTGCCCAAACCTTCGCAGGCCGGGCACCACCCCAGCGCGCTATTGAACGAAAAACTGTGCGGGCTCAACGTGTCAAAGCTGCGGCCACACTTCTCGCAGGCCAGGTGCTGGCTGTGCACGCGCACGGGCCAGCGCTGTTCGGGCACATCGTCGGCCGGATGGGCCACGTGCATCACGCCTTTGCCCAGCGCCAGCGCGTTCTCGATGCTACCCGCAATTCGCGAGCGGGCATCGGCGCGCACGACAATGCGATCGACGACCACCTCAACCGCGTGTTTGCGGCGCCGGTCGATCGTCGGCGCTTTATCGAGTGAGTGCGTTTTCCCGTCGATCCGCACGCGGATGTAGCCGCCGCCGCGCAGCGATTCCCACAAGGTTTCGTACTGCTCGCCAACCTGTACCTCGACCGGCGCCATGATGTAGAGCTTCGTGCCGGCCGGCTCTTCGAGAAGCTTATCGACGATTTGATCGCTTGTCTGCGTGCCGATCGGCACATCGCATTCCGGACAGTAAGGCTGACCCAGCCGCGCGAAAAGGATGCGGAAATAGTCGTAGATTTCGGTCACTGTGCCGACCGTGGAACGCGGCGTGTGGCCGGTGTTGCGCTGCTCGATGGCGATCGCCGGCGACAGTCCATCAATATGATCGACCTGCGGCTTCTGCATCTGGCCGACGAATTGCCGGGCGTACGAGCTCAGGCTTTCGACGTAGCGCCGCTGGCCTTCGGCGTAGATCGTGTCCATCGCCAGCGAGGTCTTGCCGGAACCGCTGGGCCCACAGAACACGGTCATTTGATCGCGCGGAATCTTTACTTCGAGGTCGCGCAAATTGTGCTGCCGCGCCCCGCGCACGGTAATGTGCGTGGCCTCACAGGCCCTTCCATTGCGACCGTTCTTGCTCGCTTGCCGCTTCGCGGAACCCCCGGCAGAGCCGGGGGCTGCCGTGTCATTCATCTTGATACCAAACAGCGGCGCCAGCGCTTGACCCGTGTACGATTCGCGATTCCGCGCCACTTCCTCCGGCGTCCCGCAGGCGACGATCCGCCCGCCCCCTTCGCCGCCGTCCGGCCCGATGTCGATGATCCAGTCGGCAGTTTTGACGACGTCCAGATTGTGCTCGACCACGAGCACCGTGTTCCCCGCATCCACAAAATCGTGCAGCACCTTCAAGAGCAGCTCGATGTCGGCAAAATGCAGGCCGGTCGTCGGCTCATCGAGCAGATACAGTGTGCGGCCGGTGGATTTTTTCACCAACTCGCGGGCCAGCTTGATTCGCTGCGCCTCGCCGCCGGAGAGCGTCGGCGAGGGCTGGCCGATCTTGATGTAATCCAACCCCACCGAGTGAAGCGTGCCGAGCTTGTGGCGAATCGGCGGGATGTTTTCGAAGTGTTCCAGCGCCTGCTGCACATCCATCTCCAGCACCTGGGCGATGCTCTTCTCGCGATACATCACCTGGAGCGTCTCGCGGTTGAAGCGATGGCCCTGACAGACGGGGCAGGTGACCCAGACGTCGGCCAAAAAGTCCATCTCCAGCCGGTTCGAGCCGTTGCCTTCGCAAGCCTCGCACCGCCCGCCGGAAACGTTGAAGCTGAACCGCCCCGGTTTGTAACCGCGCCGCTTCGATTCAGGCAGCTGCGTGTACAGGCTGCGAATGTCGTCAAATACCTTGATGTACGTACCCGGGTTGGAGCGCGGCGTGCGACCGATCGGCGATTGATCGATGACAATCAGCTTGTCGAGTTGTTCCACGCCCTCGATCCGGTCGTGGTCGCCCGGTTGACCTTTGCCGCCCATGAGGTCGCGGCACAGCGCTTCGCCCAAAATATCGTTTACGAGCGAGCTTTTGCCGGAGCCGCTGGCGCCGGTGACGCACACGAAGGCACCGAGCGGGATTTCGACGTCGATATTCTTGAGGTTGTTATGACGGGCGCCAACGACGCGCAAGGATGCAGGATGCGGGATGCCGGGTGCAGGGTTTCCATTCTTGGCCGTCCTGCTCTTGGATGTCTTGCCCTGCCCCCCGCATCCCGCATCCTGCATCCTCCGCCGCGGCCGAACTTCAATTTTCCGCTTGCCCGACAAAAATGCTCCCGTCACGCTGCGCGGCTCATCGGCGATCGCGTCGGCGTTGCCCGTCGCCACGACCTCGCCGCCGCGTACGCCCGGACCGGGGCCGAAGTCGATGATATGGTCCGCCGCGCGCATCGTTTCTTCATCGTGCTCCACGACAACGACTGTGTTGCCGAGGTCACGTAGGCTGGCGAGCGTGGAGAGCAGTCGCTGATTGTCGCGCGGATGCAGGCCGATCGACGGTTCATCGAGGATATACAGCACGCCCACGAGCCCGCAGCCGATTTGCCCTGCTAAGCGGATGCGTTGCGACTCGCCGCCCGAGAGCGTCGGGGCTGTGCGCTCGAGAGTGAGATATTCGAGTCCCACGTTCTTCAAGAAGCCGAGCCGGCCGCGGATTTCTTTGAGCACTTCGGCCGCGATCAGCTTCTCGTTGCCTTCCAGCTCGAGCTCCGCGAAAAACTCCGCCGCGTCCGAAACGGCCAGCGTGCATACACCCGGCAACGACAACTTTGGCCGATCCGAAAACAGCGGATTGGCCGTTGTAAGAGTCACCATGCACGCCTGCGGATTCAGCCGGGCGCCTTCGCAGTCAGGGCAGCGCACCACGCTCATGTACTGCTCGAGCTGCCGGATCTGTATGGGGCTCTTGCTGGTGCGGTACTTTTCCAAGTATTCGGGGATGATTCCCTCGTACGTGCCGCCGTACTTCTGAGCCGCCTTCCCGGCGCGCCACGTGAACGTGATGTGCTCGTATCCGGTCCCCCACAGCCAGATGTCGCGCAGGTTGGCCGGCAGCTCGCGCCACGGCGTTTCCAGCAACGTGCCCTCGGCGAGCGCAAGCTTGCGCTCCATCGTCTCGGCCACGCCGCGATAAATGTGCCGCTTCCAGCGGCCCAAATCTTTCCACGCGCCCGTCAGTTCGACGCACCCCTCGACAAACGATTTATCGGGCTGCGCAACAATTCTCTCTGGGTCAAAACTGAAGAACTCGCCCAACCCGTCGCACGTAAGACACATCCCCTGCGGGCTATTGAAGCTAAACAACTGCGGCGACGGCTCTTCAAAGCTGATACCGCATTCGGTGCAGGCGAAGTGTGAGGACAGAACAATGTCGCCGGGATCCGCGTTTCGGCGTTTCCCCGTGGGACGGACAATCTTGTCCGTCATATCATCGTCGGTAGGACGGACAGGATTGTCCGTCCCACGCTTGCCTATTTCGCTCCAATCCGACGCATCCTGCACCGCGACGACGATATTCCCTTTCCCCACCGCCAGGGCCGCGTCGACCGCTTCCGACAATCGCCCGCGTACAGCTGGCCCCGCCGTAAGACGGTCGATCACCACCTCGATGTTGTGCCGCATCTGCCGATCGAGCGAGAGGTCGTCGGTGAGCGACACAATCCGGCCATCTACGCGGGCGCGCACAAACCCCTGCTTCCGCAAGTCCTCGAACAGGTCGCGGTACTCGCCTTTCTGGCCGCGAATCACCGGCGCGAGCACGGCAAATTGCGTTTTGGCCGGCAGCTCCAGGATGCGGCCGATAATTTGCTCGCGCGTCTGGGCCGTGATCGGCTTGCCGCACTTTGGACAGTGCCCGCGTCCCACGCGAGCGTAAAGCACACGCAGGAAATCGTAAATTTCCGTGATCGTGCCCACGGTCGACCGCGGGTTGTTGCCAGAAGACTTCTGCGAAATGGAGATCGACGGGCTCAAGCCGCTGATGTGGTCGACCTCCGGCTTGGGCATCTGCCCCAGAAACTGTCGGGCGAAGGTGGACAGACTTTCGACGTATCGCCGCTGCCCTTCGGCATACAGCGTGTCGAACGCCAGCGAGCTCTTGCCCGACCCCGAAACACCGGTCAGGCAAATCAGCTTGTTCCGCGGCAAAGTAACATCGACGCTGCGGAGGTTGTGCTCGCGAGCACCACGGATAACGATATCGGAAGCGGGCATCAGTGCGCCGTTGAATCAACAATCCCTGCGGCACGAGCCAGCGGATGAGCCAAAAACGGTCCGCAAGCTCGGGCGCAAACTGCTTATTCTACGGCTTCGCGGAATTCGAGAAAAGGCGGCGATTTTCGCCGAGCTAATGAGCCTCAGGGCCGGGGCTAAATGCAGTATTCCGTCATGAATGCCAGCAACGATTACGAACTCGTGGATTTTGGCAACGGCCGCAAGCTGGAGCGGTTCGGCAACATCGTTCTCGACCGACCCAGTCCGGCCGCCGAGGGCGTCGCAATGTCGCGTCCCGAAGCATGGGGCGAAACCATGGCCCGTTACGATCGGACGCATGGCGACCAGGGCATTTGGACGCCAAAGAATGCCAACCTACAAAGGTGGAGCGTCTCCTTCGTGCTTGAAGCGCAAACTCGGCATGAGACTACGCAGCGGCGCCATGCAGCCACCATCACACTGCAGCTGCAGCTCTCGCCTTTTGGACATATCGGCGTCTTCCCGGAACAGCATGGGAACTGGTGCTGGATCGCGCGGCAGGCAGCAAAATGGCAATCGGTGCGCGGCCGCGCGTTGCGCGTGCTCAACCTGTTTGCCTACACAGGCGGCAGCACGCTGGCTGCCGCAGCGGCGGGCGCCGAAGTAGTCCACATTGACGCAGCACGGAACATCGTCGAGCGCGCCCGCCGCAACGCTGAATTGTCGAACCTCGCCGATAAACCAATCCGCTGGATCGTCGAGGACGCCAGCAAGTTCTGCCAGCGGGAACTGAAGCGCGGCAAACGCTACGACGCGGTGATTCTGGACCCGCCAACCTATGGCCACGGCCCCAAAGGGGAATCGTGGAAATTCGCGGAGCAGCTGCTCCCCTTATTGCGGATGTGCGCAGAGCTCACGGCCGAAACCCGGGCATTCGTGCTCATGACGAGCCACACACCGGGAATCGGGCAGGCCGAACTTGCCGCCTATGTGGCTCAGGGATTCTTTGGCCACTGCGACCGGCCGCCAGCGACCGGCGAGCTGTTACTCGCCACATCCGATGGACGCCGGTTGCCTAGCGGCGTTTTCGCGCGTTGGCCTGAGTAAATGACTGATTTCTTAATGACGAATGACGAATAGAAGCCCTTGAACATTCGTCATTCGTCATTCCGGCGAGGCGAATATTCCCCAAGCAGACCGACAATCGGCGCTCCGCCGGTTCGCAGTTCATCGATCATCGCACGCAGCTTGAGCGGGTCCGATGGGTCAAGCTCCAAAAGCGCATCCACGACCTCTCCCGCCATCTCGCGCCTGTCGAGCTTTTCCAATGTCCAGGCGAGTCCGCGGCCCGCATCGAAAAACGGCCGGTTGGCCGGCTGCGAATACAAGAGCGGCTTCGGCCGATTGGCGCGCCGCCATGTTTGCAACCCAAGTTGGTAGCCGGCCCCGAAATGCCCGCGCGCCAGTGCCAGGTCGTTGTGTGTCGCGACGGCCAACTCGCCAAGCAACACGTGCGCGGCGACAAATTCGGCGCAGCCCGATACGAGCCAGCGCAGCTCATCCAGGGCTACCTCAAGTTCCCCGGCCTCGACCATCGCCCGCACTTCGTCCAGATCCTCGGCCCGGTCGCGCGCACACCGCGGATGCACCAGGACCCAGCTTTGACCGTCGGTTGAGCGGCGAATGCCTAGACCCGTCGACGCCGGCGCACTTCGACGTTTTGGTTTGCGCTTAGCCACGCCTGCGAATTCTAAAGTAAAAACCACGATGGGCACAAAGCATACGAAGAAGTAACAGCAGTCTTCGTGTACTTTGTGCCCTTCGTGGTTAGATGCTTTCTCCCAACGCGTAAATCTCCTCGGCGTCGAGCACCGCGTCGTTGGACTCGAACAGTCGGCGGATCGCCGCCTTGTGCAGTTTCATCTTGATGCCGCCCACACCTAGGGCACCGTAGCAGATTTGCCCGTCGCGCTCCGCCGCCTTGTCTTGGGGCTGGACACCGCCGATGCCGGTGGGCGGCACGGCATTGAGATCAATCGCAAGTTTCAATCCACTTACGTCGTGCCGCATTTCATCCGGCAGCAGTTCGACGCCCGGCGCCCCGGCAGCGATGATGACGGCCGCGCCGTCGATCGACGCGCGAAGTGAGCTCTCATCACCTGATTCGCATGCTTCAAGTCGCGCTTCGGGAATAACTTTACGAACCGCGTCGCATACCTCCTTGGCCCGCGCCGCCTGCCGCGACGCGACGCGCACGGTTGCGTTTTCTTTCGCCAGAAGTCGCACGACGCGGCGTCCCACCGAACCCGTTGCCGCTAGCACTGTGACGGAAGCGCCCTTCAATTCGATGTGTTTCCGCGCCGAAAGCACGGCGGCGGCCGCCGTGGTGTTCGCGCCGTTGGAGTCCAGCATCACCGAGACGCGCATCGGGCCAAAGAAGCATTCGCGCACCTTGGCCAGCAGCCGCTCGCCGGCCGACACATCGGAGCCGCCTATGAACACGGCCGTATTCTTCAAGTCGGCCGGACCGCGCGTGAACATCGCCCCGTAAACCAAGTCGCGCACCGCGTCCGCCGTCACTCCGCCATGCCGCAGCAACTGATCGACGCTGGCGTCAATAGCTACAACCGAGTCGAAAACGCTCGGCTGCGCATCGGTGTCGAGGCAGAGGAGGATTTTGGGAAGCGTCATATTCGTTGGGCCCGGCAGCCCCCGGCTCTGCCGGGGGTTTTGCGATCGACAACCCGGCCGTCGCTTAGCCTACATCCGTCATGTCGCGCAATGTATTCCTGCGCCTGCTCGACAGCGACATCATCAAAGAGTGGCTCCGCGCAATAACCGGCCGTCCAAATTCGCCCGCGGCCGAGTGCTTGCCGCATGCGTGTCTTCAGCCGGCCAACGACCGTTTCAATGGCATCGATCCCATGAAATAGAATCCAATGCAAGTGCCAGGCCTCGATTGTCACGTCGCTAAGTCGATAGCCGAACTCAGCACACCCGTGCATGAGCGCGTCATACAAGAGATCGCGCTCACGCAACGAGAAATAGACTGGCGACGTTTTCAAGTGCTGACGGGAAAGCTCCAATAGTTTTACATCGCCCGGAAGAATAACACCCTTCCGAACGTAGCCGCGCAGGTCGCCCGGCAGCCAAGTGCCATGCGATGTGGTTGTTACGAATGTGATTGCCATTTCTACTGTACAAAAAACCCCCGGCAGAGCCGGGGGCTGACGGCGTAGTACCGCGTTGAAAACTGCGACTTAGAACCCCCGGAACGGATGCGCCGCCTTGTCCTTGCCGGCCAGGATTTCATCGATTGAGGGTTTGCTCGCCATCGCGTTTTTGATCGCGTCCTTCGTCGCCTGGTAGTTGTAATCGTAGATTTTGCGGTCGTCCGAAGCTTCCGGATGGATGAACACTCCGCACACGATCACGTAATCCTCGGCCTGCTTCTTGCTGATGACGTTTTCCGAAACCGAATCGGCAACCGCCTTGGCCACCGCGGCCTGCGCCGGGCCGAACATCTGCACCGCCTGGCGCATGCCTTTGATCGTGACCTTGGTAATCAGCACCGTGGCCGGCTTGGCCAGCAGGTTGGGCGTGAGCACGGCGAGCAAATTGGTATGCCCCTCGCTCTGCCGGGCGAGTGCATTGGCAAACGCATTGCCGACCGGCCCGTCCTTGTCGCCAATCAAGAGGTCGATGTGGGCGATTTCGTTCCCTTCACCTGTCAACGCTTCGCCGATGAACATGGCCATCCGATTAATCTCCCTTGGTAGGTCAGGCTTTCGGAGCCTGACAGCGAAAGTAGGTCAGGTTTTCCAGCCTGACTTGAACTAGAACCCGTCAACGTCAGGCTAGAAGGCCTGACCTACGTTAATTGCAACAAAAATGCCGCAGGAATGCGAACATATCACACCGGCAAGGGTTTGCAAGGCCGTGAAAAAACCACGCTCGGCGCTTGACTTTGTAGACAAAACTGTCGGTATTTGGAACAATGGAGGGTAGGATGGCGGCCGGTGCGCTCGCGCGTGGGGCAAACGGTCCGCTTCAGCCGCTTATCGATATCATTCTCGGCCTCGTTATCCACGGCCGATGGAACAGAGAGAACAGGGCCAACAGGGGCCCAATTAACTGGAAGGGCACTATCATGAGGCGAAGAACGCAGGGTTTCACACTGGTCGAGTTGCTTGTGGTGATCGCGATCATCGGCACGCTGGTCGCGCTCTTGTTGCCGGCCGTGCAAAATGCCCGCGAGACGGCTCGCAGCAACACCTGCCGAAATAACATGAAGCAGTTGCAGCTGGCGCTCACCAGCTATGATACGACGCAGAAGAAACTGCCCGGATATGCAAACGAGCTTTTCAATCCGAATGGCCCCAAGTCGTCGCCTGGTAGCGGATTTCCTCCAATGCCTGAAGTGGGTCGTCGCGCCAGCTGGATTGTATTAATGTTCCCATACATGGAAAACAACCCGTTGTGGGACGAGTGGAATAATCGCTTTGGCAACAACCCATCGGCGCCCGCGATTGAGATCCTCACCTGCCCGAGCGATCCGCCCGAAATCCCGACCGAGCCTTGGTGCAGCTACGTTGGCAACGCCGGCCAGGGGTTTTCCGACTCGACGCGCTCCGATCGGCGAACCGAGAACCCAGCAGACGGTATCTTCTTCGACGACTGTAAGAATCCGCATCTCATACCGCCTGCCGCCGTGGATGACCGCGAAAACCCCAAAGGCTTTCCGCGCGGCCAGATGTCGCTCGGATATATCCAGGCCAACGACGGCACCAGCAAAACTTTTATGGTGTCGGAAAATCTGCATGCCTGGTATTACAGTTACGGACTCCTTAACGATGTCAGCACGATCCGCGACACGAAGCATCTGTTTGGTTTCATTTGGAAGAATCAGCCTGGCCAAACTGAACGCATCAACGGGGATCGTTATTACGATCACGCACCGCCGCCGCAGAACATGGACGCGTTTGCTGCGGTCGGTACCAGTACGTCGCCGCCGAATCAATACGAGAGTTATGGCTTCCCCTCAAGTAATCATCCGGGCGGCGTGAACATGGCCTTTTGCGGCGGGCAGATCACGTTCGTCGCAGAGACAATCGACCCACTGGTGTACGGCCAGCTGTGCACGCCGAATCGCAACCGCTCCAGCTTGGCTGATTTCTCACAGACCCCGCCTCTTGCCGAGCGCAGGATGCCCGCGCCGGCCGACAACGCGTACTAATGCCTACGTAGCCCGGCCATGTTGACCGGGCACGGCCGCGATCAATCGGAAGCTGCCGGACCAAGATGGTCCGGCTATGTATCCTAAAACTTCGGTTAGGTAACCGGCTCTACGCGCTGTAAATCTTCGCGCGCGTAGAGCTGCTCGATCGGCTGGCCGTTCTCCCAAATCTGATAGCGCAGCGCGCGCGAGTCATCATCCCACAGGACTTCGCGAATGGCGCCAGTTCGCGGCTCGTTAAGCATGCCGCGCGAAACGACTTCCACCCAGTCGCCGATCTCGAGCCCTTCGGGCATCACCTCCTGCCACAGCGCGGGCAGCACGCGCAGTCGCACGTCGCCATAATGCAGCACCACATAGCGCCCGGCCGTGCCGTCGCGGCGAAACACCCGGCCGCTGGGGATCATCGCACGCGCCACCGCCACGTCCTCCGGATGAACCCACGCGTCCCCATCCTGCGGCCAGCGCGGAAAATAGCCGTATTTCGGATCGGTCTTTAGCTGTGGTGCGGTCATGACAGTTCTAACGGTTCGCGGGAGCACGATGGACGACCTATAATTGTACGCGACTTTCACTACCAATTCATCGATGGTGGTGAGTAAGTGAGTACGTGAGTAGGTAAGCGAGACAGGACCCCTACTCACCTACTCACCTACTCACCTACTCACCTACTCACCTACTCACCTACTCACCTACTCACCTACTCACCTACTCACCTACTCACCTACT
>DASXWB010000682.1:0-6720 GCA_036503915.1 Lacipirellulaceae bacterium
CGCTCTTGCCAGTGCCTGTGCGCCCGGCAATCAACAAGTGCGGCAGCGCCGCCAGATCGACAACCATCGGGTTGCCGGCGACGTCCTTGCCCAGGTACACGGGGATTTTCATCCGTTTGGCACGCCCGTTAGTTTCCTCGATCACTTCGCGCAGGCGCACTAGTTGACGATTCTCGTTGGGCACTTCGATGCCGACGGTGTTCTTGCCGGGGATCGGCGCGACGATCCGCACGCTGGGCACACGCAGGGCAATGGCCAGGTCGTCCGCCAGGCCGGTTATTTTCGACAGCCGCAGGCCAGCCTCCAGCTCCACTTCGTACTGGGCAATGACCGGGCCGGTCTCGATCTCCGCGACACGCACGTTGAAGCCGAAGTCCTTGAACGTCTTCTCCAGGATCTTGGCTTTGCGGCGGACCTCTTTTTCGTGCTCCTCGTAGCATACTTCGTCGTTGGGCAGCAAAAGATCGACCGGCGGAAGCTCGTATTGGGATTCGGAATCAAGCGGCTTCTGGTCTGCGGCGTCAAGTTGCTCGATTACTTCTTCGCGCTCGGTTTTGGGCGGCAGTTTGGGGATCTGCGCCTGCGCCTGTTGTCGCCGATTCGTAATACCTAGCGCTGCCTTCAAGCCATTGGCAAATCGCGACCCCGGCGCAGGATTGGTAGCCGGGGCGTTTTCGTCCCCAGCCGGCGCGGCAGACCGCCCGGATCGGTCACCTTCGGCCGATCCGTCAGCCGGTGTGCGCACCTTGATCTCGTCGTCAGCCTCGTCCTCGTCGAGTTCATCCTCCTCCTGATCGTAATCGTCTTCCTCTTCGTCCTCTTCGTCGTACGCCGCTTCCGGATCGTCGTCTTCGTCGAGCTCTTCCTCATCTTCGAGATCCGTTGTCGCGCGGCCCCGTTTGCTCTTGCCGGACGCGTGGCCCAAATGGCCGACTTGCATGAGCGTTCGTCCCGTAACGCTGGTTGTAGCGGCCGCGGCGCGGAACATGAAGTAATCGGTCGAAAGCAACAGACCGGCCATGAGGACGCTTAGTGCTAAAATCAACGCGCCCGCATAGGCGAAGTGAGCTTCCAGGAGGGCTCGGCCCATCGCGCCGACGTAGCCGCCGGCGCCAACGACCGGTCCGGGCGTCCAGTTCGGCGCGACCAATGCCGCAAGCGTCGCCAGGCCGACGACCGAAATCAACCAGCCGAACGTGCGCAAAGCCCGCTGGTCGATGTCACGACGCACAAAGAGTAAAAACGTAAGCACCACGAGCGAGCCGGCCAGGTAGTAGGCGCCGATGCCAAGGCATTCCAGCAGATGATGCGCGGCTAGCGCTCCGGCGCGGCCACAGGCATTTTCTACCGTTTCGCTCGGCGGCCAAACCAGCGTACTCGGCGGATCGGCCGGCTCATACGTCCACAGCGCAACGCCCAGGAACACAACCAGTGCCGATAGCGCAAGCGCGCACAGATCGAGCTTCAAACTGCGGTCTTCGAACATTTCTGGATGTCGGACAGGCGCGCCGCAAGAAAAGCTGCGTTAATACGGCCGCCTTAGCGATTCAATTGCCAGCGATCTGCCTGGGCACGTCCATGCCCGATGAGCTATCCGTATCGGATCGGTGCGGCAGCGATGATTTCCCCTCCCTCTTAGGTAGGGGCTGGGGGAGGGTTCAAACCGCTCTCAAGCGAGCGACGTCGCGCCACACATCGTTGATTCTCGACTCTCGGCGACAAGTCACGCCAACTTTAAGCCGGGCGGTGTCACGATTTACGCCTCGGCTACGTGCCGCATGTCCGTCGCGATGCGAAGGACCAATACGCTCGACGTCTGGCGCGTGTATTTAAGATCACCAGTGGCAAGATCATGCTGGCACGACCGCTACAATCGGCCTATCCCCGTTCGGTGCTTAATTGACAGCCCGCGTTTGCGAGGCCACGCCCGATATGGGCTGATTGATGCCGGAGAGCGGCAGATTCTCGTCCACAGTCTCTTCTGCGGCGTAAGTGTCATCCTATGAATTGCCGACGTCGGCGTCCGACTCCAAATTGATTTCGGGCCACAGTTCGCCCGACTTTTTCTGCCGCAGAATCGCAACAATCTGCCCCGAGGCTTCCACGGCGGCCCATTCATCGATTGATTCAAATTCCGAGGGCGAGGACGCTTCGGCGGGCGGGTTTTCCCGGCGCCGCAGCTTGATCGGCCTCCCGTGCCGAATCTCGATAACCTCTGCCTCGGAAACCACCACGCGCGGCATGTCGGATACCGCCGACAATGATGGCTGCAGTCGCTGGCGCACCGCGTCGGCCGAGACCTCGTCCAGCGCAAGCGAGTCGTCGACCCGAAATCCACCAATCGCTGTACGCCGAAGTGCCGACATCACGGCCGTCGTATCGAGCGCCGCCGCGATATCACGACCGAGCGCGCGCACATACGTGCCGCTGCCGCATTCGATCGACAGCTCGAATTCTGGATAGTCGTAACGCTCGACGCGCAAGAGATAGATCGTGACGGCTCGGGCGGGCAGTTCCGGTGGTGTTCCTTGCCGGGCCAATTGGTAGGCGCGGCGGCCTTGCGTTTTTATCGCGGAATATGCCGGCGGCCGCTGCTGGATTTCACCGATGAATCGGGGAATAACCTTGTCCAACTGCTCGCGATGCGGCACGTGGGCGCCTTGGGCGACGGTCACATTTCCTTCCACATCATCAGTTTCGCTTTGGCTGCCGAGGAGAAAGGTGGCGCGATACCGCTTCCGCATGCGCTGAACGTACTGAATCAGCCGCGTTGCCTTGCCCACGCAAATTACCAGAACGCCGCTAGCCAGCGGATCCAGAGTGCCAGCATGCCCGACCTTGGCTGGCCGCGCGAGCCGCTCGACACGGTCGACCGCGTCGCGCGAGGTGCAGCCAGGCGGCTTGTCGATGTTCAGAATGCCGAAAAGCGCCATAACGAATGCATTGTCGAGCGTGCCGCGACGGAGTCCAGGCGTAAATCGGCATTGGACTGGTCGCTTAAGCGGCCAATCCGTCAATCGCTCATTGGGCAAAACGCGCGTTTGCTGTTTTGTCGCGACGTTTCGTTCAGTTGCTGTACGCGCTCTCGCTAGAGTGTATAGTAATGCACTTATGAAGTGCCCATTCTGTCGTGTCGACAACGACAAGGTCATCGATTCGCGCTCCAGCCAGGACGGGCTGGCGATCCGGCGGCGTCGCGAGTGCGTGAACTGCGGTCGGCGCTTCACCACCTACGAACGTCCCGAAGAAACGACCATCAAAGTCATCAAGAAAGACGGCGCGCGAGTGCCGTTCGAGCGCGAGAAGATTAAGCGCGGACTGGAACGCGCGTGTTGGAAGCGGCCCATCAGCACCCGGCAGATTGAGAGCACGACGGCGGCAATCGAGAACGAGGTCTTCAGCACGTACGACAGCGAAGTGGCCAGCCGCGAGCTTGGCGAGCTCGTGATGCGCTACTTGCGCGATCTGGACGGCGTGGCCTTCGTGCGCTTTGCGAGCGTCTACCGGCAATTCAACGACGTATACGATTTCTTCGAAGAGCTGCGGCCGATGCTCGGCGAAAACCGCAACCCGCCGCGCTGATTGGAAATTGCAGGATGGCAGATGCGGCGACCAAAGTGCGCTTCCCTGACGCCTGCATCTCCGCACGGCTTCAACTAGACACCTTTCGGCGCTGCCTCTAGAATACGATGCTCCATACTGAAGCGGCCGAGGAGCCGTTTCGAGGGGCGGTAGCTCAGTTGGGAGAGCGCTGCGTTCGCAATGCAGAGGTCGAGGGTTCGACTCCCTTCCGCTCCACTATTTTTCTGGGGGTTTGAGATGATCCCTGCAAATACCGTTTAGAAAACTACACGGTTCTACACGGGGATGTCCGACCTATTCCGAAGCGATCCTTGCTGTGGAAACATCCCTTATCAGGCGTCTTGCTTCAAACCAGGATCGACTGCTGCGCGTTCTGCTGCGCCACTCGACGAACTTGCGTTCGGCGGCGCATGAAGGATTTGCTAATAAGATGGTCGGGCGCTATCGTCTATCTGATTCTTCCCTCTGCGCTCGCCGCTCGCCGATTGCTGCGCTGAAGACGCGATGACGCCCGCGCAATTCAAGACGACTTTACTTCACCCCGCGGGCTTTGCGGCATCATCTGGCGTGAGCAAAGGAATCAGATGCTTGGAGTTTGGATCACCGAAGAATTGGCCACTTCCGGCTCAGTACCGCGGGCACGCAATCCGGTTTCGGTTTCTAGCATAACGCACGGCCAAATAACGTGTGTGCTCGGCTGCCGGCGTCGCCAGCGAGAAATTATTTGCAGAAACAGCGACTTTGGGAGAACGGTTCTTAATGTCGCACTAGCGATCCCTACAGCAGCTAGATGATGACGCAAATGTCCTACATTATGTGTACGTTGAGAAAGCACTCCCCTCTCTGGTAGTAGTTCTGTGGTCAATTTTTCGCAGCGACTGGACGGCACAGACTACGTAATGTCACGGGCACCGAGTCGCAACGTCATTCTGTACCTCGTGCGTTATCTCCAATCATTTGACAGGCATTGTGAGATGGGGATACACTCCAGCGCAAGTGGTGGGTCTGTAGCAAAGCAGGCAGCAGTCACACGATCAACACTTCCGTTAAACGTCGCGCCGTTGGGAGGAGGTTATGGAGATGAAAATTTCAGCCTGCAAATGGACTAATGTACTTGTTACTGGCCTCATGCTCGCATGGGGCGCTGCTGCAAATGCACAACAACCGACGTCGCGCGGTTCGGTGAATGTCCGGTCACCGTTTTTCAATCCATTTGACGTCGGAGTGAGCCGCTTACAGCTCGACATGTTCGGCTCGTTTGAGCTGAGGCAACCGACTGCATCTTCACTTGATTCCACCTTGGCGGCAGCCTCTTCCGCGTCAGCGCGGGCTTCCAGGGGCAGGGATCAAGCGCGAGTCGCGTCGGGCAGGGTGAGAAGGCCGCATACTCCGCCGCCGTTTCGGAGCCCATTCAAGCCGCCACGCCCGCACGATCCCCCCGGTCCACCACACGATCCCCCGGGGCCACCATCCGACCCACCACCGGTTGACCCGCCCGGTCACCAGCAATGAATTCCCAGCAGTTGGGCAGCCAGTCACACGGCTGATCGCACCTGGCCGAAACGCGAGGGCGCCGCGAGCGCGCTTGGCTGAACTTTCGCAAGGTCTAGCTGCATTTCAATTCGAGGCGGGCAGCTTCGTATGAGCCAAGCGCCGAAATAATCGCGCCAAGCTTGCTTCTATCGAGCTCAATCCGGAGCGGCTAACATTTCGTGCCTCAAGCTTGAACGAACCCCAGACGAGATATGCATCCAGCAACCCGGGATGCACATAGCTCTTGCGGCAAACAGCCCGCGTGTTGCCCAGCCGCTGGGCCACGCAGTCCAAGGCCGCGAGAATGTTGCGCTTGGCGGCCGAATGTGAACTGACTTCGACGCGGACGCTCAGGACCTCAAAAGCGATTGCCGTTCCCGCCCAAGTGCGAAAATCCTTCGCTGTGAAATTCTTGCCGCTGATTTCGCGGATGTAATCGTTGATGTCGCGCGAGGTCACATCGCACACCTGCTGCGAATCGTCGAGATATTGAAATAACTCTTGCCCGGGCAGATCGCTGCAGCGTCGCACGATTTTCGCGACCCGTTTGTCCTGCAATTCGATTTCCTGAATCTTGCCGCTTTTCCCGCGGAACCGGAAACGCATTTGCGACCCGCGCACGTTCACATGGCGGTCTTGAAGCGTCGCCATCCCGAACGAGCCGTTCTCACGAGAGTATTCTTCATTGCCGATTCGAATCGACGTGCGGTCCATCAGATAGACGATCGCCGCCAAAACCTTTTCGCGGGTCAGTCCCTCGCGGCGCATGTCGCGGCGGATCCGGCGGCGAATCCGCGGCAAGGCGTTCGCAAATTCGATCATCCGCTCGTATTTCAGCGCATCGCGCGCGGCCGTCCATCGGTCATGATAACGATACTGCTTCCGCCTCCGCGCATCGCGCCCCGTCGCCTGCAGGTGGCCATCCGGCGAAGGACAGATCCAGACGTCGGTCCAGGCCGGTGGAATTCGTAGTGCATCGATCCGCCTTAGCGTCGCCCGATCCCGCACCTGGCGCTTCGAGCCGTTCAAATAAACGAATGACTTCCCGCGCCGCACTCGGCGCAAACCCGGCTCCGTGTCCGTCGTGTAATGGAGGCCGGCTTCTTCGGCGCTTACGGCTGAGCCATTGCAAGGTGCCGCCGACTGAGATGTCTTCTTCTTGACCTTCATTGCACGCACCATCGCCCTATTCAGGACCGTTTCGCTTACTTGGCACCACTCTCAAGGATACTTCGTAAAACATCGTTGCTATGCAGTGAAAAAATGTCAAGCAACAAGGCATGTGCGCCGATGCCTCGGCGTCGTCGGGAAGCGCGCAGCCAAACCGCGAGCAATGTGGCACGTCAACCCGCGCCGCCGATCACTGGGCCGGATGTGCCGGCCGGTCTATTAGTTGGATTCGGTACAGGTGTCGACCGCCTTCAAACGCTGTCGTCATCCAGGTTTCGAGCACCGCTAGCGCCTCCGCCTCAGTGAGTAGACGTTCGCCAATCGCGAGCACATTCGAATCATTGTGCGCCCGGGCAAGCCGCGCGGACTCGACATTCCAACATAACGCGCAGCGCACGCCGGACACCCGGTTGGCCACAATCGCCTCGCCGTTGC
>DASXWB010000683.1:0-1506 GCA_036503915.1 Lacipirellulaceae bacterium
TGCGCAGCGAGAACGCCTTGGGCGAGGGCGCGTCCCGGCGCGCCGGCGCTGGGCGGGTGTAGAAGTTGGCCTCTTTCAACAGCCTCTCAGGCGTTGCTGACCGGATGGTGCCCCTGGCTGACTAGCAAGCCCAGAACGACCTGGCTCAAACGGCGTTGGTCGGGCAATGGTATCTCAAGAAATCGAAGCCCTACCGATGTCGGACGGACCGAGCACACCATCGCCGTTTCTATCCGAATCGATTCGTCCTCCTGATCGGGCTTGAGCACAAGGCCCAGAAACGTACCGCGCGGCAAACCGGTGGCCTGTAACGTGCACCCGTCCATCGAAATGTCCGTGATGCGATTCGTCGAACGGAGGCGGTTATCGGCCAGGAACTGCGCTTGAATCGAGGTGGGAAGGCGTTTGTATTGCCGGCGGTCGAAAGCTTGCAGACTGCCGCCTGTCTCGCGATGGAAGGCACGGAACTTATTCATGCAGAGCTGGCAGCGAAACGGAAACACGTTCAACTGCTGCAGCACGCGCTCCACCATGCCGGCTTGAGGCGCCACACGAACGAATGGTGTACCACAATTAGGGCAGTGGAGTGTCTTCATGCCCGCGGCTCACACCTCTTCACAGGTTTGCAGTGATTCCAGTTCCTGCTTGCGGGCTCCCTGCTGCTCGGCAAGGAGAGGTTGAATCGACGCGGCAGAATAGGTCGGCGGCTTCACCCATTTGCCGTCTTCGCGTTTATAGCCACCGATTTTGCTCATATTAGACCGGTGCACTTCGCGGAACACCGGCTCCATGTCGATCCCATACGAGACCGCCGTTCCGTAGACCACGTAGAGGAGGTCGGCCAGTTCCTTGGCAATGGCCACCAGATCCTCTTTGCCCATTGCCTCTTTCAATTCTTCGAATTCTTCCTGGATCAAGCGCTCGCGCAGCGTGCGTGTCCGCTCGTCGATGAGGCCAGGCGTCTGCTGCACGACGATGTCGAAGAGGCGATGAAACCTCTCGACCATCGATTGCGGATCCTTCTCCGGTTGCTCATGCTTCATCATAGGGCAACGCCTTTCGGGCAACGACTTCGATAGGCTCGAGGGAGGCGATCTCCTTTTCTGACGCCACCCCCAGTTCCTTGAACCGGCGCGCCGCCGGCAAAATACGGGTCTCCAACGATCCGACCGCTTTGTTGTAGGCCAGCACGCTTTTCCCCAGCGATTGCCCCACGTCGTTGACGTGCTCCGCTAAAATGGCCATGCGCTCGTAGAGGTCTTTGCCGAGTCGACCGGCTTCTTCCGCGTGCGCGGCCAATCGCTCCTGCCGCCAGCCATAGGCCACGGCCCTCAAGAGCGCCATCAGGGTCGTCGGCGTGGCCAAGACGACTCCCTGAGCGAATCCCTCTTCGATTAAACGAGGGTCCTGCTCCAATGCCGCGCCGAGAAACTGCTCTCCGGGCAAGAAGAGCACGACGAATTCCGGGGCCTGCTCGAACTGCGTCCAGTACGCTTTGAGGCTCAA
>DASXWB010000684.1:0-6746 GCA_036503915.1 Lacipirellulaceae bacterium
CAGCACGCCCACAGGCACGGCGCGCACAAGTTCCGGCACGCCAAGGGCTGGCATCCACCCAAGCGCGAGGTACGAGACGAGTGACACCGCTTCGGTCCGATGCGCAAAGAACACCTTGGCCACAAATCCAATCAAAGCGGCGGCCCACATGGCACCTAAAATGGACCACCAGAATCCGCCGCGCAGATAAGCCAGCGAGAGCGGCGTGTAGGTGGCGACGATCAAAACGTAAATGCAGCCCTGATCCAACCGGCGAAACAGCGTCTTCCATCGCGGCGAGGAGGCACTGTGCGAAAGCGTGCTCATCGCGTAGACGGCCACGAGGCTCGCCAGATACAGCCCGCAGCCCAGCGCAAGCCAAGGGTCAGCCTGTGCGCGAACACCAGCAGCCATCACCAGCGCGCCAACAAGGGCCAGAACGAAGCCAAGGCCATGCGTCGCGGCGTTCACCAGCTCGTCGGCGGCCGAGCGCTGCCAGGCCGGCGCTTCGCTCAATCCAGGCGGGTAACTATCCACGGCGGTTCATCCAGATTTCATGCGAAACTGCGGCCGGCCGGTTTCGCCCAGGGGGCTGGCCGCGTAGTCAGTATTTCCAGAAGCACCCGGCGAAGCAAGGAATTACATCGCCGGACGATCCTGGTCCGGCGCTTTTCCCGGCCAGGATGGCCGGGCCATGTAAACCCGGTCAAGATGGCCGGGCCATGTAAACGCGGCCAAGATGGCCGGGCTATGTATGCATGGCCAGCATTTGGCCGCGTTAGAATCCTGCTCCGACCTGGATGCCCGGCCCCAGAAAACCGATCGAGTCGCCGCCGCCGTTTTGAGAGAGCGCGTCGCTGTGCCAGTTCTGCATTTCGAAGCCCAGCCGCGCGTGGAAATCGTAGTCGTAGCGGCGGACTCCGTAGACGACGCCGGTGTGCAGTTCGTGGACGACGAGATTGTCGTCCTGGAAGGGGCCGCCCGTGAAATTGTTGCCTGCGTCTCCGCCCCAGTCGCCGCCCAGAATCGACAGTCGTCCGCCGAAGACCCAGGCGATGCGTCCGTCTTGTAAGTTGCACAACGGCGTGCGTCCTTCGGCGAACATCGTCATTCCAATCAGGTCGGCGCCCGCGGCGTCGTTGTTTGCGTCCGTCACGTCAATTCCGCTCAGTCGCAGGCCGCCGCCCATCAAGAGTTCGAAGCGCGGCGACGCCAGCAGGTGCGTGCCTTCGATGTCCAGCACGTCCATGTCGACATCGATCCGTCCGCCGCCCAGGATCGGCGTGTCTTGACTGTAATGCCAGTAACGTACGCGTCCGTCGATCGCGCCTGTTTCGTTGAAGCCGACCGTGACGCGCGGCGACGCCTCGTACCTCTCCGAAAGTTTCCCGTGCGCACTCTCGCCCAAATGTGTGCGCAGGAGGTTTATCTCAGCGCTTGCGTAATAGCGACACAGTTGCGGCGGCTGTTCGACTACCGGCATGCCGGGTCCCGAAAACGCCGGCCCGCATTCTGGCGACATGTGGAACTGGCCACATTCCGTGCACGCGGGGACGCCGCCAAACGCAGGGCCTCCACCATGTCCCGGAAACATCGGTCCGCTGAGGTGCGGGCTGGCGAGCATCGGATCACAGTCGACGGGCGCTTCCTCAATAAGTCCTTCGCCTACGCCGAGGTACTCGCTATCCGTTGTGTCACTTCGTACCGCCGCTTCATCTTTTGCAGGTTGTGGCGTCGCAGCCGGCGAATCGCCATCAGAAGGCTCTTCCCCATCCGGCAGCAGCTGCACGGTGGCGTCATCGTCATCGGCAAACTGCGCCGCTTGAACGGCGAGAATGTTGCCGTCCGGCGCATGGCCCGTGAAAGGCGCCGTGCGAGGGTCGCCGCCGTTGGATCCCAACAGCGGATACAGCGGCTGTGGCGGGAGCTCCAATTGCGATGCCAACAGGGTGCGGCCCGTATCGTGCCGCACGACGACTACCTGGTCAATGTACGGGCTTAAGTCGATGCCTGGTACAGGTTCCACATAGCGTTGAATGCTGCCCGTCTGGTCAGTTAAAGCAAACGGCGGTGCACCGGAGATCGAGTCTGGATTCATGACCAAACGTGCAAGCGGGCCTCGCGGCGGCGCGCCAGTGGCAATCGGGCGAGCTGCGCCATTCCACGCGCCAAGTTGCGCCACGGCCGTCGCAGCGCAGCACAACACCAGGGCACTGGCGGCGGCGACGCGGCCCGGCATCAAGAAGTTCCGCGCATTAGTCATGATGCGCTCCATCGCATGGCATCACGCTCCGGGCGGCCACGCCTTGTCGTTTGGCGGCCGGACCCGTGCGTACTCTGGCGCGCCCAAACGGCGCGTTGCCGGAGAAAGCGGCGGTCCCCCCAAACCGAGACGAGATACAGATGAGCGGCGGTTTTTAACAAACGCGCAGCAAGGCGGGCAAGACCATTCGTCGCATCCGGACTGCACTGCTGGACCACCCTTGCGGGCGGTGCCCAGCCAGCAGTGGCGCTCTTAAAGATCAAGCTGCAATGCTATCGCCGACGGACGGGCGCCGTCGGGTAGTAGTGTCCGTAGTACATGAACACTGATTGATGGCCGGTTGGGAATTGCGTCGTCGAGCCCTGAGGATTGAAGTCGCTCTGTGCAGCCATGGACTGCATTCGCCGAGCCATCTCCATGGCTTGCCGCTCGACCTGCTGATTGATCTGTTGCTGCTGAAGCATCGGCCGCACCAGCGTCTGATAGTTGAAATCGCTCGTGCCGTCTAAATCTTCGCGGAACAAGTTCAAATACGGGCTGATTGTCGGCGACGGGGTATAGCCCGAGAAGGGCTTGCTGGCAGGCGACGACATCCCCACTCCCAGGCCAATTCGCGGTCGTGAGGGTGCGGAAACTTGCCCTCCACCGGGGCCATATGGGGCGCGAATTTGGTTGTTCAACATCGTGTGCCGGTTAACTGATGCACCCGAGTAGCCATATCCCACGTCCTGTCCGTAGATTTGCCCCAGCTCCGCCCCCGCAGCGCCGCCGGTGTTTGAGATCGGCCGCGGGTCGCCGGCCAACGGCGCTTGCGCCTTGGCCAAATGTGTGCAAAGTAAACCGACGAGCATCCCTGCCAACAGCGATGACAATCCTCGGTTGGCCGACATGATCCACTCTCCTTTTCGCGGGGCGAGCGCCTGTGACCAAGTATGCCCACTACATCAATTTTATGAAGCGGCGCGGGGAACGACAACAACGAACGCCATCCGTCAACAGGCAATATTGCGACTTGTCTAAGCACGACTGTCACCTGCGACTTAACCCCTATCATCACGTTATTCGCGTTGGTCTCCGGCTAACTCGGCACGCGCGCCACGAAAACGTACGAATAGCAGCCTTTTAGGACCGGCGCACCTGGCCGACCGCTCGCCGGCATTCCGCAGCCGAGCAGTTCCAGGCGTACGCTCGGACCTGTTCGAGTGAACCACCTTTTGGAGGGCGACGTTGCCCGTGCCAAGAGTCGAGGGCCTGCCTTGCGGCCCAATTGGATGATCCATCGTCGGGTGTCAGCAAACAATTAGAACTCGAAAACCTAAGGCCTTTACCGGTTTGCACAAGAAAATGGTCAAAATCCGCAAAGAACCGTGCGTGCCGTAAACGGCTAGCACGTAAAGGCTTAGATTTGTCTACTAGCATGCGATGGATGCGTTGCCGCCGCATCGTGATTTGTGTGGCCCCTCGGATCACCTATGATGCATTAGCGGTTTTGCGGCTTATTTCGGCGAATTGTTTGCAGATTGAGTCAATTTCAGTGGTCACAGACGGCTGTGAACACTTCCCCATATTTCGCGACTTACCCCAGACATTCATTTTCCGAGCACCCCGGCTTTGGTCGGTCGTATGAGCACGGTCGAAGCGCTGCAGCTGGAAACGCCGCTGCCACTGGCAGGCGTTCCGGTGTCAACCGGGCGGCGAAGACGCCGTACGCTCGGTGCCGTTCTGGCCGAAGCCCAGATGACCGAGGTGGCGGCTTTTGAGTTCGCCGGCGGAACCGCCGCAGTTTTTTCTGACCGCTCACCGTCCAAGGCTACTCCAAACGAAGACTCGGCTGCGCTGTGGCCCACGAAGAATGGCGGCGGAATTCTGGCGATTGCCGATGGGTTGGGCGGCCACGCTGGAGGCGAGCGGGCTTCGCGGCTGGCTATTGAAATCCTGCAGAAATACGTGCAAGAGGCTCTGGCTTCGCCGGACGACGGGCAATCCGATTCGCTTCGCGGAGCAATCCTCAACGGCATCGAGGCGGCAAATCAATCGGTTCGCGAGCTTGGTTGCGGGGCGGCCACGACGCTCGCGCTAGTTGAAATTCAGGGCCGCAGTATTCGGCCATATCACGTTGGCGACTCGGTGATCTTGCTCACCGGCCAGCGTGGCAAGCTCAAGCTGCAAACGATTCCCCATTCGCCGATCGGGTACGCCGTCGAAGCCGGCCTGATGAAGGAAGAAGAGGCCATTCATCACGAAGAGCGGCATGTCATTTCCAATGTCATCGGCGCGGAACAAATGCGGATCGAAATGAGTGCGCCCGTGGAAATGGCACTGCGGGATACATTGGTTCTGGCAAGCGACGGGCTGCTCGACAATTTGCTGCCTGGCGAAATCGTGGAAATCGTGCGGAGCGGGCCTCTGAATGTTGCCGTTAGTGACCTGGTCACCGAAGCGAATCGCCGCATGACGAGCCAGAACGGCTCGGCGCCGTCGAAGCCAGACGATCTGACGGTAATCGCATACCGGCCGTGCCTGAGCTAACCCGGCAGCGGAAGCAGGCGCTGTTCGAGCGTATTCCCTGCTCCTCGCTCTCGGCTAATAAAAAGGCCGCAGTCAATCGCCGTTCGGCGTCAACCGCAGCCTCAAAATCAAACATCCGGTTGATTGCGACGATGAGGAGTCGCTCGAAGAAAGGCGAGGCCGGACTGTGCTGCGCACAGCCATGTTTGTCGGCCCAGGCCAATCGTAATTATGGTCCTCCCGACGGAAATTCAACCGGATAGTTTGATTTGCTTGTGTGTCGCCAACGAATTCGTTGGCGACGCGTATTGTATCGTCCGATCCGGGCCGCTGCTGGAGTGAAACCATACGGCGGCACGCGAGGCGAAACGATACACCATAATTCTAGTTCGCGAAAGCCGCGTAGCCCAATCTTTTACACGCGATTTTCGCAATTCACTTCGAGCAAACGTTGTGCCGAAGTACGCAGTCGGCGGGTGCAAGCAAACAACGTGCCACGCGCGGATTTGCTAGTTAATAGGCTCGCGCGATCTTGTACGGCACGATGGATTTCGGTAAAAGCCACGCCTACCTCTTGCAGCGCTATTGCCTTTTCTTTTTGTCGAATATGAACATGCTCCCCTCGCTCTTTCCGATGCTCCGTCCGCTGACTCAGCCCCGTCGGCTCGCCGCGCTGCTGGTCACGTTCGTTGCTGTCAGCGCCCTGGCAGCCCAGGACAACTCGGTCGAGCGCGTCGCACTCGCGCCGGCGAAGGTTCAGCAACCGATCAGCTTGCGCGACCGTTTAGTCGTCGGGCTCCAGGCGCGTCTGAAAAATGAAGTTGCCTTTGTCGAGCGCGTGGCCTTGCGAGTGCGCACGGGCGATTTGCCGCAGCGCATCGTGGACGAGACATTCTTCTGGGCGCGGGCTCGCGGCCGGACGCTGCGAAACGGCCGCACACGCCGGCCGATCATCTATTTCCAGCCGGCCATGACGGCCCGGGCCAAGAAGCTCGGCGTTGAAATTTGAGCGGGCGGCCGCTCGATTTCACGCGGCCACCCGGTATGCATTGGCCAAAAAATCGGCTATCATGGCCGCATTCCGGTATCATCCGGTCCGATCCACGGTTTGCTTGGGGTGGCAATTATGGCCGCAAAAATCGTCAATCGCAGGGAAAAGCGCGCCGAGGCCGAAGCGGCCGAGAAAAAGACGAAAGCCTCACCGAAAAAGGCGGCTGCGCCCAAAGCGGCCAAAAAAGAACCGGCCAAGCGCAAGAGCCGGGCCAAGAGTGCGAAGGAAGTTCGCCTCAAGGCGTTTTGGGGAGTCTTCAATCAGTCGCTGAAGCGGGTGGCACTCTACGAGTTCAGCGAGAAGAAAGAGGCCGACAAAAAGGCCAAGGAATTGACGGCCTCCGGCAAATCGCCGCACTTTGTGCAGCCTGTGAAGGAAGAAGTGGCGACGGAGTAGCTCGCGAGGCGACCGGGCACCACGGCACAGCCCTGGTCGGCGTCGCGGCTATTGCGCAATGCTCGCGCCCTCGAGCACTGCCGCCAGGCGCTCGCGTGTCTCGGGTTTGTCGTATTCCAATTTGCCAAACCCGCGAATAGCCCCTTCCGCGATCGCCGCTTCCTGGTGGTCCGGATAGTTCGTCACCAGCATCACCGGCACGTCGGCGATTGTCGGATCCGCCTTGATTTGGCGGATCACGTCGATGCCATCGGAGTAATCGACGTCGAGCTTTCGGTTCACGAGCACGAGATCGAACCGGTCGCTTTTCAATTGGGCGAGCGCTTCGACCGCATCGTCCGCCTTAGCGATCTCGCATTTGAAGTTTCTGGTCAAATATCGGCTGATTGAGCCATGATCCGGCGCGCACTGCCCAACACTCAATACTCGTTTTGACATCGTATAGCTCTTCGATAAGTCAGATTGGCAACCGCAGAGGACACAGAGAAAGAGGGCAGTCAAGCCAGCGAGGTGCGAACTTTCGTTGCTCGTCCACGCTCCTAGATTGCA
>DASXWB010000685.1:0-3725 GCA_036503915.1 Lacipirellulaceae bacterium
CGCGGGCCGATGCCAGCGAAAACTCCGAATTCAAGAGGAACAAGGCCTGCGGCGCGATGGTTGTTTGGTTTCGCGCCGCGCAGCTGGCGTTGATATCCGGGCGATCGAACGCCTCGAATATGGGGAATCGCAGGTTGCGCCGGGCAAAAATATAGATGCTTCGCCGGCGATGATACTCTTCGTCCGCAGCCGGTTTCCACTGGTCCTTTAGAAGCGTTATCGTCAGTTCATCAGGCAAGTTGGGCATCACGCCGCAGCATTCGTGGGCGGGCAAGTTCTCTTGCAGCATGTCCCACGCTTCGAGAAATGTGCTGTTGCCGGCCGCCTGCGGGGTGCCACCCGCCGTGCCGAGCATCTTACCGCGCCTCGCACAAAAAATCGCCTCGTATTGCCTCCAATCGATAAGAACCTCCCGACGACCGCCGCCGGGATGTAATTCGTTGACAAAACGATTAAAATGCCCGATGGCTCTACCGGCCGACGGCGGTTTGGGGCGCTAGATTCGCGTTGTCGAGCACTCCGGCGGCTTTACACAAAGGAGCGTGGCATGTTGGAATTACGTGGCCTCGGAATGGCGACAACCTGTAATGGGGCGACCCGACGCGACTTTCTCAAGGTCGGCGCCCTGGGCGCGATCGGCTTCTCGCTCGCCGATTACTTTGCTGCCAAAGCGGCCGGAAATGTGATCGCGGCCGACGACCGCGCGGCGATCATGATCTTTAACCTGGGCGCTCCTAGCCAGCTCGACACCTTCGACATGAAGCCCGACGCGCCGGCGGAAATTCGCGGGCCGTTCAAGCCGATCAAGACCGCAGTGTCCGACATCCAGATATCCGAGATTTTTCCGTTACATGCAAAAATCGCGGACCGGTTTTCGCTGGTGCGATCGTGCCACCATACCGGAGCGGCCGTTCACGACGCCGGTTGGCAGGTGATGCAAACCGGGCGCGTATTCACTGGCGGCGTCAACACGCCGCATGCGGGGTCGGCCGTCAGCTACCTGTGCGGCCGAAAGACGGACTTGCCGGCGTTCGTCGTCTTGCCGCAAACAATGGGACGCGGCGGCGGCAACCTGCCCAACGGGCAAGCCGGTGGATTTCTCGGCAAATCGCACGATCCATTTTCATTGATGGCCGACCCGTCGCAGCCGAATTTCAAAGTGCCCGACTTGCTGCCGCCCGTAGAGTTTGATGAGGCGCGTCTCGCGCGCCGGCAGAAGCTGCGCGAAATCGTCGACTCGACGGTGAAGGATTTTGAAGCCAGCGAAAACGCCAAGCTGATGGACGAGAACTTTCAGGCCGCATTCCGCCTGATGACGAGCAAAAAAGCGCGCGAGGCATTCGACCTGGCCAAAGAGCCGACGGCCATCCGCGAGCGGTACGGAATGAATCGTTTCGGCCAATGTTGCCTGCTGGCCCGCCGGCTGGTGGAAGCGGGCGTGCGGTTCGTCACGATCAACACGTTTCTCACCGTGTTTGATGAAATCACCTGGGACATCCACGGTACCAAGCCGTTCACTTCGATCGAAGGCATGAAGAACATCGTCGCGCCGATGTACGATCGGGCCTACAGCGCACTCATTGAGGATCTCGAGCAGCGCGGCCTGCTGGACGCCACGCTGGTGTGTAACCTGGCCGAGTTCGGCCGTACGCCGCGCGTGAATCCGGCCGGCGGTCGCGATCACTGGCCGCAGTGTTTCACTTGCTACTTCGCTGGCGGCGGCGTGCAAGGCGGGCGAGTCGTCGGCGGCAGCGACCCGATCGGCGCCGTACCCGCAGACCGGCCGGTCGAGCCGGCCGACATCGTGGCAACGATTTTTCACAGCCTGGGAATCGACCTGGAACTGATGCTGCCCGGGCCCTCCGGCCGGCCGTTTCCGATCGTCGACACCGGGCATCGCGAGATTCATGAATTGTTTTGAGCGCGAAGCGGATGAAAATAATGGGCCTGAATATGTGTGTGCTTCACGGTGTCGTCGTCAGTGCAGTAGTGCTGTGCGCGCCGTCGTACGCGCACGCGGAATCGGCCTACGCACTGATACCGGCAACATCGACTTTGTCTGGCCGCAATTCGAATCAGCAGCTTTTGCTGGAAGGCGTGGCGGATGGCCGATTTGTCGGCGACAAAACTCAGCAGGCTGCTTTCTCGTCAACCGATCCGGCTGTCGCCACGGTGGACGATGCGGGGATGGTGCGGCCTGTTGCTAACGGAAAGGCGGTAATTACCGCAATGATCGACGGCCAATCCGCCACGGCCGAAATTGTCGTCGAGCGGATGGGTGATGATGCGAATCGCAGTTTCCGCAACGACGTGCAACCGGTGCTAGCGAAAATCGGTTGCAATACCGGTGCCTGCCACGGCGCGCTCGCCGGCAAGGGCGGCTTCAAACTTTCCTTGCACGGCTACGATTCGATGGCCGATTATCTGGCGATCACGCGCAATGCCCGCGGCCGGCGGATCGAGCCGACCGACCCCGGCCGCAGCCTGCTCTTGGCCAAGCCGTCGATGGCCGTGCCGCACAAAGGCGGCTTGCGACTGCCGGTTGATTCGCCTGGCTACGAAATCGTCGCCCAGTGGCTTGCGGCCGGCGCGGGTGCGCCGCGCGACGAGGAATCGATCGTCGAGGAACTCGAAGTCTTCCCAGCCGAAGTCACGCTGCGGCGCGGTGACGAGCAGCGCATCATCGTCCGCGCAAAATATAGCGATGGCGGCATGCGTGACGTCACGCGATGGTCAAAATTCTCTGCCACCAATGAGGCCGTGGCCACCGTCGATGAGGACGGCCGCATCAAAGTGGTTGGACACGGCGGCGGCGCGATCACGGTTTGGTATTCGAGCAAGATCGTGAACGTGAGGATTATTTCGCCGTACGAAACGCCAGTGCCCGACGCCGTCTACGCGGAAACGGCGCGGAATAACTTCATCGACGAACTCAACGTGAAGCAGCTTCAGGCGCTACGTCTACAGCCTGCGCCACCCGCCGATGACGCCACATTCCTGCGCCGGGTTTTTCTGGACACGATCGGCAAACTGCCGACCACCGACGAAGCCCGAGCGTTTCTCGCCGACCAGGCGCCCGACATGCGGGCGCGGTTGATTGAGTCGCTGCTTGAGCGAGAAGAGTTCGTCGACTACTGGACCTATCAGTGGTGCGACCTGTTGCTTGTGAACGGCACGCGCTTGCGGCCGGACGCCGTGAAAGCGTTTTATTCCTGGATTCGCCAGCGCGTGAGCGAAAACGTTGCCTGGGACGAGTTCGCGCGGCAGATCGTCGTGGCCCGCGGTGGCAGTATTGAAAACGGAGCCACCAATTTCTACGCGCTGCACCAGGATCCGGAATCGATGACCGAGAACGTCAGCCAGGCTTTTCTCGGCCTGTCCATCGGCTGCGCGAAGTGCCACAACCATCCGCTGGAGAAATGGACGAACGACCAGTATTACGCGATGGCGAATCTCATGGCGCGGGTGCGGGCCAAGGGTTGGGGCGGCGACGGGCGCGGTGGCGACGGGGTACGCAGCCTGTTTGTCGCTGATAGCGGCGAGCTGATTCAGCCGGCCAAAGGCGCAGCGCAGCCACCCGCGCCGCTCGACTCCGAGCCGCTTGCCACGAACTCAGAGATGGATCGCCGCGAGTATCTTGCCGAGTGGCTCACGTCGCCGGAGAACCCGTACTTCACACGCGCGATTACGAATCGCGTGTGGGCAAATTTCTTTGGCGTCGGCCT
>DASXWB010000686.1:0-10505 GCA_036503915.1 Lacipirellulaceae bacterium
GGAGGCGGACCGGCGCCGCACGGACGTCAACCTCGTCAATAACGTGATTTACAACTGGGCCGACCAGCCGGCGCATCGCAGTGAGTTGGGCGAGGTGCGAATCAATTTTGTGGGGAACTATTTCGCGAACGGCCGAGCGAAGAAATCCGACTACATCTTCAATGAGGACAATCCGGCGCGGACCGTGCTGTTTCACCGCGATAACATGCTGGATGCCGATCAGGATACGGAACACGACGGAATTGCGGTTGGCCGCGTGAACGATATTAAGCGCACTTTCCGGCGGTTCGATGTCAAGGACCTGCTTGCCGGCCCGACGCACGGGCGGCCGCTTAATTTCTTTGCCGGCGTTGCGGACTACGTCACGTCGGCTGAGGAGGCCTATGCCCGCATCGTGAGCTCATGCGGCGCGAGTCTGCCGCGCGATGCGATCGACCAGCGCGTGATCGATTCGCTGGTCGAGCGATCGGGTGCCCTGATTAATTCCCAGGAGACATATCGCGACGCGAATGGCGTCCTAGCAGGCATTGACGACCAGCCGACTGCCCGGCGCCCAGATAACTTCGACACCGACGGGGATGGAATGCCGAACGAATTCGAGCTGAAGAATGGACTCGATCCGGACGATCCGGCGGATCGTAATGCAACTGGCTTGAGCGAGCTTGGATACACCAACCTCGAGGTGTATTTAAACGAATTGGCAGAAACCGCGGCTCCACAGATTCGCTGACGCGTGAAGAGGTGTGGCATGCCTTCGCCGCGCAGCGGCGTAGGCATGATTTTGTCGCGACATGCTCACCCGCCGCAGCGGGAGAACATGCCACCCCGCCGTGCCACTCTCGAAACACGAGTCGGAGACTCGTGCCACACTATCGCCATCGTGTCGCAACGATTAGCGACGTTGCGGCCAATCCCACGAGGAGGCCGGAGGCCGGCTCCGGAATTGGGATGAACTCGACGCGAAACAGCGACGTGTCGAAGAATTCAGCGGTCGTCGTCGCACCCGAGGGCCGGATACCGAAGGTGTCGAATTTGAAGCTGCCGCCATTGGCAGATGGGTCGGTTACGGTGACGCGGGCTTCGCCGTCACCATCGAGCGTGCCGCCGGTGATCCCCACATCGAGGTCGAGGCCGCCCCCATTTCGGGTGGCTTCCCAGATCATAGTGTATTGGGTGCCGCCGTCGTAACCATCGTTGTCGGCGCTGGCGCCGTTGCCTAAAACGTCGTTGAAGTCGCCCGTGGAGTTCATCAGAGTGTCGGGCGTCATGCTCGTTCGCTCGCGCAGCTGAAACGGGTTCGAGTTACCCAGCGTCGTGCCCATGTTGGCCCATACGCCGTAACCGGTAAAGACGGCCGAGGGCAATGAACCGTTTGCTTCAGCACGCGTGCTGCCATCACCGACGACCGTATCCACGAGTGCGAAGCGAAAGTTCTGACTGGTATTGCTGCCGGGTTCGCCGCCGGCCGTTGTTATGTTGATATTTCGCGGTGTGAACACCCAGGTGACACGAATCGTATCGCCCGTATTCGAAAGATTGATTTCGCTGCCTTCGGGGGTAAAGTACGTCGTCCAAGTCGCCGACGAGGTACCTTGCGCCGTCATGTCGCCGTGCAAAGGTCCGCCGGCCCCGATCGGGTCAAGCGTCCCGACACCGCCCTGGAGCCATGCGGATTCCAGATCACCATCCAGGTCGACGTCGATTCCGTTTTCCGAGTACACGGGTGAAGCCGGATCCGTGTCGGTGGCATCGAGCCAGGTATCGTCGACGATTACGGCGGCGGTGAGAGAAGAGCTGATGCTCGCGAACGCAAAGAGCGCGGCCGCGATGAGCAAGTGAGCACGAAAACGCAACCGCGTGCGCGGAATGACCAACCGATTCGCTCGCATCATTAGCCTGTCCTTTGTCGCGAAGAGAAGTTAAGCCCAGGTGCAATCACGAAGACAATATTGGACAGAGAGCGGTGGTAAACGCTCATCTGGCGCCATGATACCCCTATCTGCATGGTAATTGGCGTTGCAATTCAGCCAAGCAGCCATTTTTGCAAAAAGCTCCGAAAATCCGCAATCAGCAACTAAAGGCGTGCGCGCCGCGGCCCAATCTGTCGTACCAGAAGAAGTAGAATCACCGCCCATACTGAGGGTTCGGGTACGGCCGCGCCCCTCGCACTTTCGGTGCTTTGCGTCGCGCCAAAATTCGCGCGCCAAGCGGCGTAATCTTCGTGGTCCACGGTGCCAAGGCTCTCCGTTTCGTTGGGCAGTTCCGTCCCGCTCACGAGCGCCTTGCGCCAAATAACGTAATCGGCCGGGTCCACGACGCCATTGTCGTTGTAATCGCCGGCCAGGGGGGCCGGTGTGGCGCCGAAGAACAGTCTCAGGCCGTTGCCTTCCTGGCGGACATTGTATCCCAGCGAAATGGAACTGAACGAGCCAAGGATGTTTTCCGCGGCAATGATTTGCCAGTTGTCGCCATCGGCGGGGGAATAACCGTTTAGTGGTAGGACATCGAGATGACCGCCAAGCGTCGCATCGCCGTGGACTTCGAACATGTCGGCAACGGAGCTTGAGGAAAGTCGGATTTGAAGGGCGCCGCTTGCGATGGCTAGGTGGCCGTTCACGACAGTGCGGTCATCGCCGGGCAGAGCGGCGAACGTGCCGCCTTCGATCGTCAAGTCGAAGTTTACTGTGTCGGCTTGAAGAAGGCCGCCGGTCAAATTGAAGAAGCTTGCGTCATGTTTATTTAATACCGGAGCGCTCAGCTGGCCGCCGCTCAAATTAACGGCCGCACTTGCGCCAGTGCTGCCGATTGCCAATTCACCTTCGACACTGAGTCGGCCGTTCGCAATGTTCAGAACGGCATTGCTGCCGGGCAAGGCGCCCACGCGCAGTGTTCCGGCATGCTGCCCAACGGCGTCAACAACAACGTTACCGGCGTTGATTTGTGCTTCGTCGAATCGCGACGGCTGCCAATGGCTTCCGGCTGATATACGACCATCATTGGTTTTCCAATTGGTGATTTGCGCGTAACGGTTATTGGTGCCGCCGGTAAACACGATCGGCCCCGGCGCCGGAAACGCACCGGCTTGGTCGAGGTATTCGAGAAGATTAATGTAACCGTCGTTATCGAAGTCGAGATTGAAGTCGAGATTCGAGTTGGGATTCAGGCCGTGCGCGACCTCCCAAACGTTGGGCATGCCATCGTTGTCTGTATCCCAACCGGACGGCCGTGTGGTCATCGGGGCGGTGAGGACGCTGTTAAGCTCGCTGGCGATGGGTGCAGCCGCCGCGATCGGTGGACCCGTGTTGGTTCGCACGTTGTTCACGACGCGCGAGTCAATCGCATCGCGAGACCACCAGTAATTGCCCACGTGGGCCAGCACTTGGTGGTAGGCGTCAATAGCCGATTGAGTCGTGACCGGCACAGTGGCGAAGGGCGCAGCCATTTGCGTCAACGTACCCACGCGCTGCGGGTTCTGCGAAGGCGGCGGCGAGACAAAGAACATGCCCCAGCCGGTGTTGGCGCCGTTCGGCGTGCCGCCGGGGTTTAGTGACCGGTCGGAGTCGATGAAGTTTCCGTGTTGAAAAACGCGGGTGTCAATATTCTGGTCGACCGAGAAAGCGCGCGTTGTGTTGCCGGTTGTGCCGGGACCGGCGATCAGGTAGTTGCCGACGTAATTGACGTCGGCAAATTCTCGTTCTTCATCGCTGCTGCCGCCGGCATAGCTGGTGCGGTCGCGCCAGTTGTAGATCACATTGTTGCGAAAATCGGCTGAGAGCGTTTCGGCATTATACGTGCCGAAGCGGGCTTGTCGGCTGGCATTGTGTGCATACAGATTGTGGTGGAACGAGACATTCGAATCGACTTGAGGCCGAATTAACGAGCCATAAGCATGATTGCTCACCAAGGCATCGCTGATGATCGAATACTGCACGGTCACATTCGTGTTATTGTTTGCGACGGAGAGAATTTCGTCCTCCGACCAGGAAGCCGAAACGTGGTCGAGGATCAGGTTGCTGGCGACCAAGTCGCCCGGACCGGAGCCTCCAGAAAACGTAATTGAATCCTCGCCGTTGCCGATGCCTTTGCGGAAGGTCAGATAGCGTAGCACAACATTGCTGTTGATTCGGTCGGCGCTGTGCGTGATCTGGGTCGTGTTGCCGTATACGGTCACCGGGCTCGGAGCCGTCTGCCCCGCGATGTAGAAGTTCGACAGATTCTTGATATCAAGCGCTGCGCCGGTGAGCTGAATCGTGCCGCCGACGTCGAAGACGATGATCTTATTCGCGGTGTTCTGCACAAACGCGCCACGTAATGAGCCGGGGCCGCTATCGTTTAGGTTTGTGACGTGATAGACCGTCGCGTTCGAGAACCAGCCGACGGGTGGCGCGGCTCCTGAAAACGTTCCGCCGAAACCTTCAGCGCCAGAAAAGAACGGCAGCTGGGCAGCGGCGCTCGTGCACAGGATTGACCAGCCAAGCAGCGAAATGGCGACGATGCGGCCGAGAAGATTTGTCAGCCGCCTGATTCTATGTAAGTTCACGTCGACTGAAGCTGCCGCACGAAGTAAGAGTCGCTGACTGCTGACCAAGCGCCCCGATAGGTCTTTTGCAATTGTAATCCGATGCCCGAGAGGAGGCAAAAAACAGGCCGCTTACGCCGCTTCGAGCTTGCAGTAGGTAAAACAAGCTGTTTGAAGCGCGACGGCGCGAAGCCGGCTGCAAGAAGCACAAACAAAAGAATCGCGGCTGGCTCCGGAACCATGCCAGCGCCTCGGCCGGCGCCGAACGGATCAACTGCCCGGCCGAAATGGGTCTTCCACGTGTTGTATTCGAGCTGCGAACCGCCGTTTTTGCGCCATACGACGTAGTCAGCGGCGTCCACGACGAAGTCCCGATTGAAATCGCCGGGAAGGCCGACCACGTCAGGAACATCGCTCGCGTCACCAAAGCCGACCCAATCAAAATCCACCACGGTGCCCGCGTTTACTTGCCAGTAGGTGCCGCTGCCGAATTCCACATAGCCGCCTGCGTTGACACTGCCGCCGCTATCCACGGGCGCATCATAAACGAGTGCGCCATCCCACCACACCTTCGCGCCGCCTGCGGTGGGCACGCCGAGGTCATCGACGGCTGTGACGGTCGTCATGATGTAAACCTCGTGGAACTCTCCTGGGACGGCCGGACCGAGGTCCAAGATCGGTCGCTTAGGCTCATCCGAGAGGTAACTCCAGAGCCAGTAATTTCCGTCGACAAGCGTGATTGTGGGCGCCGCGACCGGCGAGGAGACGGCCAGCAGGTTTTCTTCTCCGGTTGGCGTAAAACTTTCCAGCCTGAACCGGGCGGCGCCGACCTTTTCGTATCCGGGAATGTCGGTGACGTAATACTCGTTGTAGTACGTGCCCTCGGGCGGGCTTTCTGAGCTGTGATCGGGCGAATCCATGCGGAGCGCCATGTTGCCGCCGCCCAGGTCAATGATCGAGGCGCTGCCCTCGTTAAAGAACTCGGTCCAGGGCGGATCGGGCGGAAACATCGAATCGTCGAAATCGAGAAATGAAATCCAGGCCTGCGCGGGCGGCGACGACGAGGCGATCGACAGCGAGGCCGCGGCAACAAGAAGTGGTTTCAGAGCTCGCATCGTTTTACCCCGCGAGGCCCCTTCGGCAATGATGTACAATCATGTCGAAAATCGCGATTGTCAAGCAGATTCAGCGCATAATACTCGCCGGGATTGCCGCAGCCGATTTGTCACTGAGGTCGCCATGCTTGGACTTATTGGGCTCCTTGTCTCGTTGCTGTTGCTCATTACCCTTGCGTATCGCGGCGCGAGTGTCATCGTGCTTGCGCCGGCGCTGGCGATGTTGGCTGTGGCGCTCAGCGGCGAAGTTCCGATATTGGCGGCTTACACGCAGATTTTCATGCCAGCCTTGGGGAGATTCCTGGCCAAGTATTTTCCGTTGTTCCTGCTGGGCGCCGTTTTCGGCAAATTGATGGATGAAGCGGGATATGCCCGGGCCATTGCCAACCGCATCGGCACGACGCTCGGCGTGCGGCACGCGATTCTGGCAATCGTATTGTGCGTCGCGATTCTCACCTATGGCGGCGTGTCATTGTTTGTCGTCGGCTTTGCTATTTATCCGCTGGCCAGCTCGGTGTTTCGCAGCGCCGACATCCCACGACGGTTGATTCCCGGCGCGATCGCGCTGGGCAGCGGGACGTTCACGATGACTTGCCTGCCAGGGACGATGCAGATTCAAAATCTCATTCCGATGCCGTACTTCAAGACAACCGCATTCGCCGCCCCTGGTCTAGGCATCATCGGAGCAGCGTGCATCTTTGTGCTTGGTATGCTGTGGCTCAACGGCCGGGCGCGCAGCGCCGCACGGAATTCGGAGGGTTACACTTCTGTGGGACTGGGACCCGTCGACAATGCTGCGGGCGGAGCGGATGAACCGTTGCCTGCGTTCGGCCTGGCGATGGCCCCGATTGTGGTTGTGCTGATTTGCAACTTTATCGCCGCCGAATATTGGATCCCCACCTGGCAAACTTCGTATCTCAAGGAAACTAAGTACGGCGGCGTGACGGTGAATGATGTGCGCGGCATCTGGTCGTCGATCATGGCTCTCATCGCGGCCTGTGCAATGGTCATTATTTGCTCGCCGCGTTGCCGCCGGCGAATCAGCGAAATTTTTCGGACGGGCGCGATGGATTCCCTGTTGCCGATATTCAATACGGCGTCTGAGGTCGGCTACGGCGCCACCATTGCCGCGCTGCCGGCGTTCGCGACCATTAAGGGGGCGCTACTGAACTTCGTTCCGAGTAACCCGCTCATCTCCGAAGCCACGGCGATTAACGTGCTTGCGGGCGTTACCGGTTCCGCCTCCGGTGGCTTGAGCATTGCGCTGGAGAGTGTTGGAGCGGCGTATTACCAACGAGCGCTGGAGCTTGGAGTCAGCCCGGACGTCATGCATCGGGTCGCCTCGATGGCGTCGGGCGGTCTCGACTCGCTGCCGCACAATGGAGCCGTCATCACGCTGCTGACCATTTGCGGACTCACTCACCGGCAGTCGTATCTGGATATTGGAGTCGTAACGGTCGTCATTCCGCTCATTGCACTGGCAATTGTAATTGCATTGGCCAGCTTGCAGTTGAGCATTTAGAGTACATGACAGTATAAAACCGCCAAGGACGCCAAGGAATCCAAAAAGACCGGACCGTTTACTTGGCGTCTTGGTGGTTTTATTTCAATTTGTTAGTGCTTTTAAAGGATGTCGAGCGCAGGGCAACAAAAGTCAACTATCGGATATTGTAATATGAAATTTCACAAATCCTTGGGTTTGATTTCCGTGCTCGTTCTGTTGCTTACGAAATCCGCTTTCGCGCAGGGATTGTCGTATGAACGGCACGAAAATATCGTCTACGCTGAGACCGATGGCGTCGGCCTGTTGATGGACGTATTCACGCCCAAGAGCAATCCCAACGGCCTGGGCATTGTCGACGTGATCAGCGGGGCCTGGCATTCCGATCGCGGGAAACTTCGCGACCATGAGCGTGCTCAAACGTTCCAGATTCTCTGCGCGAAAGGCTACACCGTGTTCGCCGTTCGTCCCGGTTCCATCAGCAAGTTCAGCGTGCCTGAGATGGTCGCGAATTTGAACCAAGGCATCCGCTGGGTGAAGGAAAATTCGGCCGATTACGGAGTCGACCGCGACCGGCTGGGGTTGATGGGAGCGTCTGCCGGAGGTCATCTTGCTTGCCTGGCTGCGGTCACTGCGGAAAGCGTAGATGCCGCATCGGAGAGTGATGAAGAAAGCACCGACACGCGCGTTCGCGCCGTTGCAGTCTTCTTTCCTCTTACGGATTTCCTGAACTACGACGGAAAAGAAATCGATGCGCGGAAGGATGATGATCTAAGCAGGTTGGTGCGCAGACTCGCTTTTCCGCAAGGGCTGAACCACGTCACAGATTCCGAAGTGACGCAAATAATGACACAGATATCTCCGGCTCGGCTCGTGACGCCCCAGGCGCCGCCGTTTTTACTGATTCACGGTGACGCCGATCAAGTTGTTCCACTGCAACAGTCGGAGCTGATGCTTGCCGCATTGAAGCAAGCTAAGGTGCCGGCCGAGCTCGTCGTGAAGCAAGGCGGTGGCCATCCCTGGTTGACGATCCACGAGGAAGTGAAATTGTTGGGCGACTGGTTTGACAAGCAGCTAGGGCGGAAATGAGAACTTCTAACGAAGCAGTCGCACCCTAGCGCGGGTCGTCAGGTGCCGGCATTGCGTCGTCCGCCGGCTTTGCGTCGGGCTGCATCCGCTGCCGATTAGCTTGCCGTGCCTGGCGTTCTGAGAGCCGCTTGGCCGCGGCCATGAACTCTCGCCGCGAAAGCCGACCGTCTCGCCGTCCCGGTCGCCGACTCGCATCAGCCGCTGGAGTGGGCGCTGGAACGGCTCGGCCACCTCCTGCGGCTCGATTTGTCCGTTGCCATTGCCGTCCAGCTGCAGGAAGATCTGGCGCGCCTTTTCCGGATCGCCGAGACTTTCCAGCGGCACGCGCTGCAGCTCAAAGCGGCCCGCAGCCTTGCCAAACTTCTTTTCTAGCTTTTTGAGTTCGGCGGTAACGTCGATCCCTTCGCGCTGGGTGAAGCGGCCGGCGATTTGCGCGAGCGGCGGCCCGCCACGGCTTAGCTCGATCCGCTCCAGGACGCCGTTCTTGTTGGTGTCGATTCGCTCGAGCATGATTTCGAACACAGGCCGCAAATCCTCCGGCACCTCTTCGGCCTCGATCCAGCTGTTGCCGCTGGTGTCCATCGTTAAAAGCAGCCAGCGCACCGCGTCGGCTTGCGGAAATGTGGCCGGCTGCCTGGCTTCGATCGTCTTCTCGGGCCGGCTGGGGACCAGGGAGGCGATAAACTCGTCTCGGGACAATCGTTTATCGCCGTCGGCATCGCCCCGCCGCAGCAGCCGCTCAAACAGCCGCTTGCTGTCGGATGAAACTTCATCTCTCGTAACGCGGCCGTTTTTGTCGGCGTCCAAGCGGTCGAACAGGGCCGGGTCGCCGGCCGATGATGCGCCTAGAGAACTCGCTGCTGAGAGAAGCCATGTGAGATATGCGGCCACAGCGATACCTGCTCGCGGTTGCTGCGGCCTGTCGGCTGGCAATGCCTGCACACTCCTCATACGATGATGCCTCCTCGTGTATCTCCCTAATTCTAATAAACCGGCGGAAACGAACTAAGTCTCGCGGTTTTTCGGGCTTGCTACCAGACGGCAAGCGGCTGGGTTGACGTAAAAGCCTGGCTTTTCTATCCTTCCGCATCCGCACCCGGACGTGGCTTTGCGCGCGGCTAGCTAAACCTTCGCGTCACAGGCCGCGTATTGCGAGTATCGCACACGATTGGCCATGATGAACGAAATCAACCTGCCCAACGAACGTTGCCAAAGGTCGACGCGCGGGCATGGCAATTGGAAGCACCGGCAGGACGCGTAGCCGTGGCCGCGTGACGGTCGATATACCCGGTATAGAGTGTGCTGAAGCACTAATTGGTCGCAAAACAGTTTTGTTGGAAGCCGCCCGCGAGGGGGTCGATTTTAGTAATGTCCTCATCCAACGCGCATTCGCGGAATTAGCCGGCACGACTGCACGATCGGCCGGAAAACAGACATCTCATCCGCTTCGCGGGACACAAAGGTTGTGTCGCCGCGATGAATCGAATCCCGCTAGGGAATATCACCATGCAAATTCACGGCACAACGCACGTCCATGGCCCGCACGGTATCAATCCGCCGCACGCGCCGTTTCGCGCACCAGGCGCTCACGAGGCGCCGAGTGCGAGTTCGGCGGACCGCGTCGACATTTCTGCGGCGGCTGAAGCTGCAATTCGGGCCGGCGAAAGCGGGGATATACGTCAGTCGCTGGTGAATCAGATCCGATCGCAAATCGCAGCCGGCACTTACGAGACGCCGGCCAAGCTCGATGCGGCCCTCGAGCGGCTTCTGGACGAAATCGGCTGAGTCGCTGGGCCGATATGAGCTTCTGCGCGTCGAATTCGTGCCACTTCACGCAGTTGCTTGCCGACGGCATCTTGCCCGTCTAAAATCAATAAGCGCGCCCGGTTTGTGCGTAAGACGCAATCCATGCGTGACTTGTGTCGATTCTAGTTCTTGGCTTTTGTCTCAATAAGGCGCGTCTTGGCCGCTGTAGCCACAATTCCGCGACGGCCAGTCGCAGCTTTAGGTTCTCGATTGCTATAGCCCATGTCCAACGACTTCTCACTTGGCGAGGTCCACGTATCGCTTTCGCCGCAGGAGCGTTTCGAGGAGTATTTGCAGAGCCGGGGCAAGCGGATCACGCAGCAGCGGCGATCGCTGGTCGGCTTCATCTTCGAGCGGCACGACCACTTCAACGCCGACGACTTGATCGACAGTTTTTCCCGCCGTCACCAGGGCGAGAAAATCAGCCGGCCCACGGTGTACCGCACGCTCGATCAGCTGGTCGAGGCGGGCCTTT
>DASXWB010000687.1:0-4328 GCA_036503915.1 Lacipirellulaceae bacterium
GCCGATGCTCGTCATTGCCCTGGTCATCAAGCTAACATCCGCCGGAGCGGTTTTTTTCCGCCAGCGGCGATACGGACTGGACGGCCGCGAGATCCTCGTCTGGAAATTTCGCACGATGACCTGCTGCGACAACGGCCACGACGTACGGCAGGCCACACGCGACGACGAGCGGGTGACTGCGGCCGGCCGGTTCTTGCGGCGCACGTCGCTCGACGAGCTGCCGCAGCTTTTCAACGTGGTCGAAGGCAGCATGTCGCTCGTCGGCCCGCGGCCCCATGCGAACGCCCACAATGAGCTGTATCGCTCACTTATCGAGGGCTACATGCTGCGGCACAAGGTCAAGCCGGGCATTACGGGCCTCGCGCAAGTGAGCGGCTATCGCGGCGAAACAGAGACGCTGGAAAAGATGGAACAGCGCATCGCCTGCGATCACCGGTACATCCGCGAGTGGTCGTTCTGGATGGATCTCAAGATTCTGGCGAGGACGCTGCAGGTCGTACTCACACAGAGCAATGCGTATTGATGTGTAGGATTGAGGATGCACGGGGAGGACGTTCGTGTTATTACCCTGCCCTTGGCGTCCCGCACCCTGCATCCTCACTGAAAGATTTCCGGGTTGTTATACGCATCGAAGTCGCGCGCCGTGAACCCGTTGTTGACCTTGAGATTCGTGTACGTAAAGCTCTCTTCGAGCGGCGGCTCGCCGCCCGGCTGCTTTGGCCAGAGATACGAGTCGTAATGAATGGGGATGCCCAATTCATTGTCGAAAAACACCCGGGCGATGTGCGCGTCGAAGTTCTGCCGCGGAATTGGGTGAACGGCTTGGACGAGCGTCACCGGCCGGTTGCCGATTTTCTCCGCCTTGGTCGTGACTTCGCACTCGGCATATTTCAGGTCCGCTTCCATCCTGCGAATCAGCTCGGCCGTCAGGTTACGGATGCCGACCCTTGTGATCGGGTGCTTTTGGCCGCGCATCGCCAGCGCGCCATTGGGATCAAGGTTCATCTTGCCCAACAGCGAGCGCTTGAGCCCCGCTTCCAGCACGACCATTTCGTTGTTGTTCTGCCCGTCGACGTACGCGACTTCGCGCCCCGCAAACGGCTTCAAAAACCGCATGTACACGCTGAACGGCTTGTGGCGCACCTTGAGAAAAATGTGCTGGTGCTCGCCCAGCGTGCCGTCGACCCGCTCGCATTTCACAAGCGTGCACGAATAGTCACGGATGTTGCGATCGATTTCCTCCAGGCTGGCCTTGCAAACGCGAATCGTCGGAGCCAGCGGATGCTCGCCGGGCTGCTGCGTGAAGTCGAGTACGACCTGGCCCGCGGGCGGCGCATTGGCTGTCGGCGCTGCGGTCGTCAACCCGCCATCTGCCTCGACAGCCGCCGGATCGTTCGCCACGCGGTAAACGGGCTCGCTCAATTTGCCTTGCCCATAAGCAACCGGCGATGTCGCGAACAAGAGCAGCAGTGCAACGGTGGGGTAATAACGGCTGCGCGCAATGGGGCGAATTGCAGCAAAGGTCAGCGGCATGAAACGCTCCTATGTCCCGTCCATTGCGTGTCGAGACAACGTTGACACCTCGATGTTCGACACGCAAACAACTACAATCCCTTACGGGGAGTGCGGGGCGCGAGTTTGACGACGGCCGGTAGCGTTGAGTTTTTCTCACGCTAGCCTAACCGGAGAAAATATCCTAGACGACCTGGCTTGTCGGTGGAAGGGAGACTCAGTTGGCTGATACTGGGCTTACTATTGGGCGCGTGGTGTCGGCGCCCTTCGACGAGAACACCTATATCGCCCATTTTGGCGAGCGGCGCGATTGCATCGTCGTTGACCCTGGCCTGGAACCGCAGGCAGTCGCCGACTACTTGTCGGAGCGATCGCTGACGCCAGCGGCGATAGTGTGCACGCATGGTCACAGCGATCATATCGGCGGCAATGCGGCGCTCAAAGAGCGCTGGCCCGAGTGCCCGATTGTGATTGGCGAACTCGATGCGGAAAAACTTATCGATCCGCAATTGAATCTGTCAGCCGCATTCGGCTTCGCGATCACCAGCCCGCCAGCCGACCGCACGCTTCGCGAAGGCGAGCGTTTCTCGGCGGCCGGGATAGATTTGGATGTCCTCGAAGCGCCCGGGCATTCCGTGGGTCACATTGTGCTCGTTTGTAAACAAGCGACGCCATGGCAACTGTTCGGCGGCGACGTGCTGTTTGCCGGCAGCATCGGCCGGACGGACTTGCCAGGCTGCGGCTTTGAAGTGCTTGAGCGCGCGATACACCAAAAGCTTTTCACGCTTCCGGACGACACCACCGTGCTGCCCGGCCACGGACCGGCGACAACGATTGGCCGCGAAAAGCGCCGCAATCCGTTCGTCGGCGCGCCGGCCGGCTACCGGCCTTCACATGACGCGGACTGAACCGTCGCGAATGTGATGAAGTCCGTTGACATTCTCGACGAGCAAAGTGCCGTCGCGATCGATGCCCGCACAAACGCCGGTTATCCATCGGCCGCTGGTGTTAACGTCAACTCCTTGTTCCGTAAGCCAACAAAGGTGTTGCCAGGCATCTGGAAGTCGCGAGTCGCCGCGAGATAGCTGGCCGATTCGTTCCTCCAAGGCCTGTAAGACAAGCACTAACGCGGTTTGCAGCTCGTGACGACGTCCGGTGACGTCGCAAAGTGCCGTACCGTTTGGTCCGACGTTCCGCGGCGCCATTCGCCACGAATTGTTGACGTTGATGCCGATGCCGATGATGAGGCGGTCTTTGGCCGGCGCCGCCCCGCCGGGCGATTCGATGAGAATGCCGCAGAGTTTGCCTCCGTCGAGCAGCACGTCGTTCGGCCATTTGATGCCGAAGCGCCGTTCGGATTTCGGATTTTGGTTTTCGGATTGCGGATTAACTGAAGCGCTGATTTCGAAGCTCAGTCCATCGCACACGGCAACCGCCGAAGCGAGCGACATTTGCGGCCAGTTTGCCGGTGGCACGCCTTTCGTCATCGGATCGAGCAGCAGGCTGAATGTTAGCGCACCGTCGGCGGACCACCATTTGTTTCGACCGCGGCCTTTGCCCGCGGTTTGGTGGCGCGCGACGACCAGCGCCGGCAGATGAATCGTCGAGTCCCGTGCCAATTCGGCCGCGCGGTCATTCGTGGAGCCGAGCGTATCGTGGATTTCGATGAGACGGACGAATGTCGCGGCGCGGATTTCCTCAGCGTCAAACATGGGCTAAAGCGCGCCGGACACCTGTGAGCCGTCGGCCGTCATTTCTTGCACGTTCGTGCTCTTATGCATCTGGGGCAGCGGCTCGCCGGCAGACGTCGAGGGCGAGGTCGCGGGAAACTCCAGCGTAAAACGGCTTCCTTCACCAAGTTGGCTCTCGACTCGGATACGCCCGCCGTGCTCCTGCAGGATTTTTTGGCTGACCGGCAGCCCCAGGCCGGTGCCGCGCCCGCCTTTTCGCGAAACGAACACGCCGAAGATTTTTTCCAGGTCCTCCTTGGCAATTCCGCTGCCGTTGTCGACCACCTGCACTCGAGCCATGCGCTCTTCATTGCTGTATTGTGTCGACACCTCGACGTGGCCGTTCTCGCGCTCGTAGCACGCATCGATGGCGTTGGTAACGATGTTCAGCACGGCGCGGTGCATCGACTCGGGATCGAACATCAAGGTTGGCATGGTGGGCGCGGGCAGCCAGGCAAGCTCAACGTTTTCTTCGCGAGCGCGGGCCTTCATCAGTTCGATAACGTCCGCCACAAGCTCGTTGAGATTGGCCGGTTCGGCGACCGGCTCGCGCTCTTTGCTGAACGTGAGCATGTCCATAACCAAGGTCGAGATGCGCTCCTGGTTCTTCTCGACGATGTTCCAGCCTTTTCGCATGACGCCCACGGCTTTTTTGGCGGCTTCAATGTCGAGCGTGCCGTCCTCGATGGCCTTGGCGTGGTCTTTCATGCCCATCTCAATGAGATAACTGCCGCCGCGCACTCCCTGCAGAATATTCTTGATGTGATGCGACAAGGAGGTGATCGTCTGCCCGACCGCGGCCAAACGCTCGGCCTGCACCATCGCCTTGTAGTAGGATGTGTCCTCGACGGCCAGCGCCGCCTGGTGGCCGATGGCGATCATCAACTTGAGATGCTCTTGCGTGAATTTGTTGGCAGATCCTTGCTGCAGCATCCGCGCCGGCGTAATCGACGTGTCGATGTAGATTACGCCGACGACGTCGTAGCGTCCTTGCATCGGCACGCATATCGCCTCGCGCACGCCCATCCGCAGAATGCTCTTGGCTGCGTCCCAACGATCGTCGTCGCGGGCGTTGCTAGTAAGCAC
>DASXWB010000688.1:0-2787 GCA_036503915.1 Lacipirellulaceae bacterium
ACAGCCGACAGCCGACAGCCGATAGCCGACAGCCGACAGCCGACAGCCGATAGCCGATAGCCGATAGCCGATAGCCGATAGCCGATAGCCGATAGCCGATAGCCGATAGCCGATAGCCGATAGCCGATAGCCGATAGCCGATAGCCGATAGCGGAGAGCGGAGAGCGGAGAGCGGAGAGCGGAGAGCGGAGAGCGGAGAGCGGAGAGCGGAGAGCTACGCTCCACCCATACCATATTCAGTGGCCGATTCCAAACCTTTTCTTTTGCTACCGCGCAATTCAAAATCGACCTCGTTTTTTGGAAGCAATCTTTGACAGCCATCTGTCAAACTTTTTCCAAGCCCGCAAAAAAGAATTCCTCTCAGCGGTTCCCGCGGCCATCCCGCCTCAGGTATCCCCATCCCAGTTCTACGCACCCACCCACAACTCCCAGACATCCGATTTTATCGGTCCGCTCTATGCTCCATGTTCCTGCTGCCCCCGCTCACCTTCTCCGAACGGCCGCAATACTCGCCGGCGAGCGCAGTTCCGCCGCCCCCTGTTCGTACTTCCGGCGCAGCAGGGCCACCGCGTCGCTAGCCAGCATGCGCCGGTGGGTTTCCGCGTCGAGACGGGCGAAGGTCGCGGAAATGGACGCGGCCAGTGTTGGCGGACGATCGTTGTCGGCCACGAGAATCAGCCGCTCGCGGAGCCCCAGCTCCAACGAGTGGGCCACGTACGTGCAGTCCGCGACCGCGCCGAGTGCGGGCTGGTGGACCGCAAACTGCTCGGAGGCTGCGGCCCGGATTTTCCAGGCCAGGCAGTCGCCGGCGATGGCCAGCGTAGCGTGCCCTTCAAGCGTGTCGATCATGGCGACCGCCAGGTGCGCGTGCGCGGTGGCGGCGGGCGTCGGCCAGAGCGACTGGCCGGCGAGGGAGAGCAGCGTGCCGGCGTCACGGGAGTGGAGCGCATGGGCCCGGATGGCAGACCAGGCAGCTTGGGCAACGAGAGCTGGTTCGGTCGGGTCACGCGATTCAGGATCGGCCGCGTGACCAACCGTAACCAGCAAACGGTCGCTGCCCAGGAGGAGCCAATCGTGGAAGTTGGCGGCCGCGCGGGATCGGCTTGCGCTCCAACCGGCGATCTCCAGCTCCTCGAGAAGCGGGGCAAATCCGGGGAGCTGGGCGCGGAAGCGATCGCCTGAAGAACTCGAAGCTCCGTTGCCCTCGGACGGCCGCCTTTTCAGCTTCGACGACTTGCTCTCCGGCTGGCTGCCAAAACTCGGCCGCGGGAGCGCAACCGCCGGGACGGGCAGCAGCGGATCGGTTCTGCGGCCCGGCTCCTGGCGCGAAAGCGTCGCGGCGGAGATTGGCAAAGTCGGCAAGTGTTCGTCCAGAGTAGTGGCGGCCGTCACGTTTGGGGATGCTCCGAGTTGGCATTCTATGGCTGGGGCACACGGCCCCAGCGGTTCAGCGTTCTGGGGCGTTGCCCCCCCAGCCACCCGCCGTAGTGGCACTCTATGCGTGGCACTCGATATAGTCTGCGGAAGCCGGCGGATTTCCTATATCGCCCTAACTTTCCCAGTAAGCAGTATTTATCATCGGATGCGGAATATGCGCATATTGAGTAAAGTGAGAAAAATGTGTGGGCGCAGTAGAGAGGCGAGAGCGGAGCGTCGAGAGCTAGCCGCAGCGCCAAATCGGCGTCGGAGACGCCTCCCGCAGATCGGATGAGTCGCGCTGCGCTATTCCTTGATCATGTCGCGCACGGTGTGGCCACCGGGGATCATGGGCAAGACGTGCTCCTGGTAGGGGACTTCGACGTCGAGCACGTAGGGGCCGGCGTAGTTGATCATTTCTTCGAGGGCCGGCACGAGATCGGCTTTGTTGCGCACGAATGCGGCGCCGCAGCCGTAGCCCTTGGCGATGGCGACGAAATTTGGATAGCGGTCCTTGTTGCCCAGACCGTCTCCTTTGCCGCGGGCTTCGGGATGGTCAATCGGGCCGAGATACGTGTGCGCCCGGTTCCCTTGCATGAATCGGTCTTCCCACTGCACGACCATGCCCAAGTGCTGGTTGTTGAGCAAAAGCACCTTCACCGGCAGCTTTTCGCAGTAGCACGTGGCCAGCTCCTGGATGTTCATCTGGAAGCTGCCGTCGCCGTCGATGTCCACAACGAGGCGGCGGGGAAATTGACTCTGGGCGCCCATAGCGGCCGGGAGGCCGAAGCCCATCGTGCCCAGGCCGCTCGAGGAGAGGAACGTGCGCGGGCGGTCGAATTTGTAGAACTGCGCGGCCCACATTTGATGCTGGCCGACGCCCACCGTGATGACCGGGTCGCGGTCGTGCGTAAGCTTCCACAGCTCACGGATGGCGTGCTGCTGCAGGATTCCGGGGAAGTTTTCGTTGTAGTGGAACGGCTCTTCTTCCTTCCACTTTTTGCACTGGTCGATCCAGGCGGAAATATCCTCGGGCGGCTCCACGATTTTGTTCAGCTGGGCAAGCGCGTATTTCACGTCGCTGCAAACCGGGATGTGGGCCGGCTTGTTCTTGTTGAGTTCCGAGGCGTCGATGTCGACGTGCACAATTTTGCCGTGCTTACAGAACTCCTCCACCTTGCCAGTGACCCGGTCGTCGAAGCGTACGCCGAGCGCGATCAAGAGGTCCGCCTGCTCGACTGCGTAGTTTGCGTAGACTGAGCCGTGCATGCCGAGCATGTCAAGCGTAAGCGGCTCGGTGCTTGGAAAGGCACCCAATCCCATGACGGTCATGGTCACGGGGATGCCGGTCTTGCGGGCGAGCGTGCGCAG
>DASXWB010000689.1:0-2718 GCA_036503915.1 Lacipirellulaceae bacterium
CCAGCGCGGATGCTGCGTGGGATCCACGAAGCGTTCGGGATGAGGCATCAACCCAAACACACGCCCGGTCGCATCGCAAATTCCCGCTACATCTCCCATGGCCCCGTTCGGGTTCTCAGGGTACGGCACGCGCCCGCTCTCAGCAGCGAGCCGGGCCGGCCCCGGCGCATAACGCAAAACCAAACGCCCATCCGCGTGCATTGATTTGAGCGCGGCTTCTTCACGTACGACAAACTTTCCCTCCGCATGCGCCACGGGCAGCTCCATCTCGCGAATCCCTTCCAGGAAAACGCAATTGCCGGCGTCCGCCGCGAGCCGCACCCAGCGCGCCTCAAAGCGGCCCGAGTCATTGAGCGAAAGTGTGGCCAGCGGCCCGCGCTCATCGGCCGGCAGCAAGAGATTCGTCTTCAAGAGGACCTGAAAGCCGTTGCATATTCCCAGGATGAGCTTGCCGGCTTCGCGAAATTCAGCGAGGGCCTTTGCCAAATGGTTTTGCATCTGGTTGCCAAAGATGCGCCCGGCGGCAATGTCGTCGCCGTAACTGAAGCCGCCGGGTATGCACAGGATTTGAAACTCGGCAATCCGACGCGGCTCCTCCAGCACGCGGTTCACATGCCATCGCTCGGCCGCGCCGCCGGCGAGCGAAAACGCGTGCGCACTCTCCTCGTCGCAATTCGTGCCCGGAGCTCGCAAAATTAAAATCCGCGGTTGAGCCATAACGATCACCACCGAAACGTCGCCTGCCAGGCCTCTTTTAGTCTCGCAATGTCAGCATCAACCAGTGCGCGCTCGCCAGAGCCAATCATCAATCGCGGTTCCTCGGTCACTTCGCCAATTTGTGCTTGTGGCACATTCGCCATCGCGCGTTCGAACTCGTTCGCTCGTTCAGGCGACACTTCGCATAAAAACCGCGTGTTCGATTCGCTGAAGAGTCTGATAGCCGGTTCCTTGGCGGTATTCTTCGTGGCGACGGCGTCCAAATCAATGCGCGCCCCGAGGCCGGCTGCAAACGCCATCTCGGCCGCCGCGACAGCGAGCCCCCCTTCGCTCAAATCGTGACACGCGCGCACGAGGCCGGCACGAATCGCGGAATGCACGGCCGCAAATGTCACACGCGCCCGCTCTGGATCAACAGTCGGCACCTGCCCGCCATCCAGATCATTCACTAAGGCGAAGTGCGAGGCGCCCAATTCGTCGCGCGTTTGCCCCACCAGGTACAGTAAGTTGCCTGGCTGCTTGAGATCCATCGTCACACATTGGCCGACGTCGTCGACCTGACCCAGAGCGCTGATCAAAAGCGACGGCGGAATGGCGATCGTTCGCCGCCCACCACTTTCGTCGGTGTAACTAAATTCGTTATTGAGGCTGTCCTTGCCGCTTATAAACGGCGTTCCCAGCGCAATCGCCACGTCATGGCAGGCAATCGCAGCTCGGACCAGGCTTCCGAGTGTCTCCGGCCGCTCGCAATCGCCCCAGCAGAAGTTGTCTAGAATGGCGATTCGACGCGGATCGGCGCCTACGGCCACGCAGTTGCGCACCGCTTCATCAATCGCGCTGCCGGCCATGTGATACGGGTCGAAGTCGCCGTAGCGCGGGTTCATGCCGCAGGCGATCACCACGCCGCGCCGCGACCCGAGCACCGGCCGGATCACCGCGGCGTCGCTCGGCCCGTCGTTCGCCGCGCCAACGAACGGCTTCACCACGCTGCCGCCCTGCACCTCATGGTCGTATTGCCGCACGATCCATTCCTTGCTGGCCACATTGGGCGACGCGAGAATTCGCATCAGATCATCAGTGAAGTCACGTTCGGAACATGCGCGCGACCATCGCTCCCGATCGTCAGACCCTCGAACCTCGATTCTGGACACGCGACCTTCATACACCGCCCGTCGCACGACCGGTGGCCGGCCGTCGTGCAGGAAACGCATGTCCAAATCGCCCACCCGCTTGCCCGCATAATTGAGCTGCAGCCGGCCGGTCGGCACGAACCGCCCGATCGCCGTCGCCTCGACGCTTTCGGAGCGGCACAATTGTTCCAGTTCCGGCCATCGGCCTTCAGGCACCGACAGGACCATGCGCTCCTGCGCCTCGGAAATCCAGATCTCGGTGTACGACAACCCCTCGTATTTCAGCGGCACGTGGTCCAAATGCACCTCGGCGCCGATTTCTTCGCCCATCTCGCCGACTGCGCTGCTGAAGCCGCCAGCCCCGCAATCGGTCACCGCCGTGTACAGGCCGCGGTCGCGCGCGGCGAGCAAAACATCGAGCACTTTCTTCTCCTCAATGGCGTTCCCGATCTGCACCGCGCCGCCGGAGATTTGCTCGCTCTGGCTGGTCAATTCGGCGCTGGAGAAAGTCGCCCCATGAATGCCATCGCGACCGGTGCGCCCGCCGATTGCCACGATCAAGTCGCCCGGTTCGGGGCGCTTGTGTGATTTGTCAACCGGCAGCAGCCCCACATTGCCGCAAAATACAAGCGGGTTGCCCAAATATCGCTCGTCGAAGTAAACCGCGCCATTGACTGTCGGAATCCCCATGCGATTGCCATAGTCGCGCACACCTTCGACAACGCCGCGCATGACGCGCTTCGGATGCAACACACCAGGGGGTAAAGTAGCAGGCACACTCCGTGTGCCGTCCGCCAAGACACCGCCCGCTGCTTCTGCTACGGCACGCGGAGCGTGCCTGCTACAATCGGGCGGCGCAAAGCAAAACACA
>DASXWB010000690.1:0-5434 GCA_036503915.1 Lacipirellulaceae bacterium
GCGCGGCGGTGAACGAGCAGGATCCAAAGCGGCGGCTGGGGAACTTCGGCGGGGCAGGCGAGCATCCACGCCAAGGCGGTCGCACCAGCGGCATCGTCGGGCAGACGAAGCAGCGCGGGCGGACGGATAAGAAAAAGGCGAAGAAGAAGTAGTGGCCCGCGCAAAGCAATCGCCGCGAGAGAAACTCAACGACGATTCCGACCGCGTATGGAGTCTGAAAATGGAGATCAAAAGAGCGGGCTCACAGCCATCGCGCAACGGACCGGCCGAGTATTTTACCGGCTTGGTGCGGATTGACTCTTTGATTGATGCGGCGGCGCCTGCGCGGGTGCGCGGGGCCAGTGTCACGTTTGAGCCGAGTGCTCGCACGGCGTGGCACATTCACCCGCTGGGCCAGACGCTCATCGTGATGAGCGGCTGCGGCCGCGCACAACGGTGGGGCGGACCGATCGAGGAGATCCGGCCGGGCGACGTGGTCTGGTTCCCGCCGGGCGAGAAACACTGGCACGGCGCCGCGCCAACCACGGCCATGACGCACATCGCCGTTCAGGAACACCTCGACGGCAAAGCGGTTGAGTGGATGGAGCACGTCAGCGATGAACAGTACCGGGGCTGATGCTGCGGCTGATGAGAATCGAAGAGGTAGGCCCGGACGCTGAGTTCGCTGCGCGGTACCCACGCGCCGAAAAGTACATCGGCTGGCCAATGCTCGTGTTGATGCAGTATCGCAGGTCTGCCGACGAGCGATCCGGCTAACCCGGCCCCGGTCGAATTGTAAACGCTCGAAGGTGCAACGATACCGGTCGCTGACGGCAGATGGCTCATATCATGGACGCTTTCTTGAAGATCTTTGATCGGTTGGATCGGGAGCTGTGGCTCGTGACCGCGCGCGCCGGCGACAACCATTCCGGGCTGATCGCGACGTATGTCGCCCGGGTCTCGCTGGTCCCGGCGCTGCCGCGCATAACGATCTCGATCGCAAAGCACCACTTTACGCACGAGCTCATTGAGGCGAGCGGTGCGTTCGGTATGCATCTGGTCGGCGAGGACCAACTCGACTCGGTGTGGCGTTTTGGAATCTCTAGCGGTCGCGACGTCGACAAACTCAGCGGGCTGGCAATATCGATGAGCCGCGGCGGCTCGCCGATTTTATCCGCAGCGCCGGCCTGGCTGGATTGCCGCGTCGAGGCGCGGATGGACACGGGCGACCGCACCGTCTACCTCGCCGAAGTGCTGGACGCGCGGATCGAGCGAACGGCCACGCCGCTAACGCTCAAGCGCCTGCTGGAGCTGGCGCCGGCTGAGCGGCTGCGAGAAATGAAGCAGGCGCTTGAGCGCGACATGGAGCTGGACCGGGCAGCAATTCTCGATTGGCGGCGAGCTGAGGGTTCTCGGCTGACGACTGACGACTACGCCTAGCGCGCACCGTTCCAGGACTGAGTGAAGTTCTCCCAATCGACATCCTCAAACTCCGTTTCGAATGCCGGCTTCTAGTCGAATTGAAATGCCGAATCGCGCTGTGCTCTCTCAAGACGATCGCTGAGCGCCCCCGTTGAAGGTTTGCTCCGTTCCGCCGGCCCAGAGCAACAGGTCGCTGCGGCGCGATGGCCGATGGCGAGCCAATGCGCCCGCAACAACCCAAGCCAAAGCGAGCATACCGGGCGGCTCCGGCACGACTGCGAATTGAAAGTCATCGACGAAGTGATACAACGCGACATCGAATCCTGAGCCGTAGCGCAGTTGCACGCTGGTGATCGGCGTATCGCTGTTGACACCGAGGAACTGGTCGACGTAATCGTTCATATTGGCTTCAACGCCAATCGTGCCCAGCAAACCAGGCGCGCCGAACACATCGAGGTAAGCCGTGAAGGTCGAGGCACAACACGCGTCGTCGTTCCCAAAAAACATGCCCACAGATCCCGCCGGCTGGCTCAAGGCGAACTCGAAAACGATTGGTTCGGGCGAATTCGTGGTGGACAAGCCCCAGATGCCAGACGTCGTCACGTCTCCGCTCGCGGCCGCCGACGTGAATCGTTGAATCCCCGAGTTCGACAAGAACGTGACGCCCGGCACAAACGCTTCGTCCTCAAAATCCTCCACAACGAGTGCCCCATTGAGCTGCGACGGGCTGAAAACTTGCGTGACGGGAAGCGCGTGTGCCGCTGCGCAGGAGAATGCGAAAATCGCACCGGCCGCCAAAGCTGTGGCTGACTTCATTAGCTGCTCCGCAAAATTTAAGGGATGCGCCGGGGTTCAAGGCGGCGATGAATGATAATCGAGGGATTCGGCACTTGCAATAAAATGCCCCGCGCTACGGCTGGGGGCTGCGCTGGCTGACGGCCGAGAGCTGACGGCCGAGAGCTGAGAGCCGCACGCGGTGACTTCATGTTTAGGACAAATGCCGTTTGGTTGTTGACGCTGGCTTCATCACGCCGCGGCGGTGGAAGTAGACCTGGCTGGCGGCCATTCGCATCGGTCGCGAGGCGAGCATCACGTTAAAGAGCCAATCGCTTTGGAAGCGGTCGAACAGAAAACGCAGCAGCCGCTTGGTACGGAACTTCGGGTAGGTTGCGGCGAACCACTGGTGCGGGTCTTCGCACTTGCCCTCGAGAAATTCGGCCACGGCATGGCCGGCCGCCATGCCGTGCTTGAGCGCGGTGTGGATGCCGCCGGCCGTTACCGGTGAGACCATGCCGGCCGCATCGCCAACGAGGAGTGCACGTTCGGTTGTCACAGGTCGCACAACTCCGCCGCAAGGTATGGCGCCGGCCCGGATGGAGGCCGGTTCAAGACCGCGCACATCGGCAACGCTTGCGACTTTGTCAAGAAACTTCTCCATCACGCGCTTCATGGCTTCCGGATCGCGATCCATGCGGCGTGCAAGGCCAATTTGCGCGGCGCCCACGCCGGGGACCATCCAACCGATATACCCGGGGGCCAGCTTGCGGTCGAGAAAGCAGTGCAGGCGGTCATCAGCGGCGAGGGTAATTCCCTCAAATTCATACTCCATGCCGAACAGGAATTTTTCGTTTTGCCCGAGCGCAAGCGACTTGGCGACTTGCGAGTTGGGGCCATCGGCACCGATCAGGTAACGCGTGTCGCCCAAGTCGCCGAGACGATAGCCGCCGCGGCTTCTTGTAGCGCTCATGAACGAGGTGCCGAAGGCAAGTTCGACTCCCGCCTCTCGTGCCTGGCCGGCGAGCCAGCGAATGACGTTGGGCGTATCGGTTGCGAGAAAGTAGTAACCGGGCGCGTCGAGATCGACCCAGCGCATGTTGGGCGCGTAAAGCCGGACGCCAGGCACCTGCCGGACAAGCGCGGAGGGCAGGGCATCGAAGATGGGAAGCTGGTCGACGACGTCTTTGACGATGATTCCCGTGGTATGCAGCCGCTCGCCCGCATCGTGCTTCCGTTCCAACACGCGCACGCGTAAGCCGCGGCGAGCAAGGACAGTGGCACAGGCCAGCCCGGCGAAGCTCGCGCCGACGACAGTGCAATCGGTGGAGGTGGAAGGGCTGGTCAAAAGGAAGGCCGAGGGAGAGCACGGAAAGCGGAAGGCAGCGACACGCGCTCCATCGTACGCCAGTCTCTGACGTTTGGTTCGGCTGAGAGCTTAAAGTCGGGAATTCGCATAGCTGCGCAAATTCGTCCCAAGGGGCGCTTTCAAAATTCAAAACCCGGGTGAACCGGGATGAGCGCACAGCCGTGACGCCGACGGCCTAGAGTCAAAAGTCGAGGGTCAAGAGCCAGACCTAGACTAATGACTAACCACTGAACGACGGATTGCCAAATAGCGGCGCCTGGAGTGCGGCGTTGGCGATATTATACACGACGTTGGTACGTTTGTACAGTATCGATTCGGCCGCGCGTCGGCCAGGACGGTAGAGCCGCCGATGGAAATAAAAGGCCCGGCTGGCCGTTGTGGCCAACCGGGCTTCAATGTAGCAAGAAATCGATCCTGCGGCTTATTTTCGGCGACGCGCGAGGCCAATCAAGCCGACCGCGCCGAGCCCCACCAACATGAAGCTCGACGGCTCGGGCACCAGCGACCAGCCCTGGTTGGTTTCTGTACCGAGAAGCGTCGAGAGCGGAAGAAAGGTCGAATCAAACCCGGTGGCAGTCTTGTCGCCGACCGACCAAAAGGTTTCCTGGTCGGCGCCGCCGCCACCCTCGAACATGTAGGACTCGAACTCGTATGTACCCTCGACGAGCGTGATACGACCGAAGGCGTTGGTGTTGCCGGTGAAGTAATCGGCCGTGAGCGCCATATCGCCGCTCACATCGACCAGCCCGGCAGTACCGTCGCCGGTAAAGTCCGTTGCCAGATCAAAGTCCTGGCCCAAGACGCGGAATTGGTGGCCGTCATCGGAGAACAAGCCGAACGTGAGCGTGATCGACTCGCCCGGCGTGGCGTCTTGGTCGTCGACGATCAAGCTGCCACGGATCAAGCTGGCGAACTCATCCGCCGGCGTTCCGGCGGGGAAGCCCACCGGTTGGCCATCGCCCACGCGAGCGATCTCCGTGGTGCCAGTGTTCGCAGTTGCGCCGGAGCCTGATTCCCCCGCGGCGATCAAGGAGCGCGCTTGGACGATGTTGTTGGCCGTAAGGCCAAGCCCGGCATTTTCTCCGACCGTCACGACCTGGGCCGGCCCTGCGAGTCGCACGGTGTTCGGGATGAATGGCGTGCTGCCGCCGGCGCCCATCGGAAGCCAAGTCGTTGGCGACGTGCCAGTGCCCGTCGTCACCTCATAAAAGGCGCCGCCGCCTCCTTCCCAGTTGATGAATTCGACATCGTACTCGCCTGCCGCCAAGGTGATGACACCCCGCGCATCGGTATCGCCGGTGCCGTGATAGAAGAACATCGTCGAGGGATCGAGAGGATCGATTCCGCGGCTGGCATTCCCGCCATTGATGGAGCTAAAGGTGCCTCCGACAATTCGCAGTGCAAATCCATCATCCGCACGCACCTGCACGGTGTAGGTACCGTCGGCCGGCACGCGCACGCGGCCTTTGGCGATGGTGACGATGTCGTTGTCATCGGCTGCCGTATTGGTGAGATAAGGCAGCGGCGGCGAGGCGATGACCGGGCCGCCATTTGCATTCGTCTGTGGATCGGTGACATCAAGAATGGCATGCTGGCCGTCGGTGATCGTTCCCATTCCCGACGTCGCCTTTTGGATCGCGTCGATGATGTTCGCCGAACCAGTCAGGCCCCGGATTTCGCGAACGCCCCAGCCCGCGGCACCGCCGCTGGGCCCTGGCAGCGAGCCAGGACTTGGGAGGAATGTTGCGGCGCGAATGCCCGGCGCCGGCGCGGCCAGCGCTGTGGGCCACTCGACAACGTAGCGGAACGATGGCGCGCCGGCACTCTCATCGCCCGACGAACCAGGCACGAGAACCGGCGCGATCGGATCGTCCAATCCATATCCGCTCT
>DASXWB010000691.1:0-12131 GCA_036503915.1 Lacipirellulaceae bacterium
GCGCCGGCGAATGCTGACGCTCTTTTCGATTGTCCTAGCGGTGCTGCTTGGGATTCTCATCGGCGTCGGCACGTTCACGTTTGGTTATGGCAAAGGCGCTAGCTACCTGAGCAATAACCCAAGGGGCTGTGCGAATTGCCACGTCATGCAGGGGCACTACGACTCGTGGCAGAATTCGACGCACCGCCACGTCGCGGTCTGCAACGATTGCCACTTGCCGCATCACGCGATTGGCAAATGGATCACGAAGGCGGACAACGGGTTTTTTCATTCGTTGGCGTTTACTCTTGAGAGTTTTCACGAGCCGATTCAGGTTAAGCCGCGGAATCGGCGCGTGACGCAGCATGCGTGCCTGTATTGCCACGAGGACATCGTCCACCAGATGCTGCCGGCCGATACAGATGGCGAAATGCTTTCCTGTATTCATTGCCATAGCAGCGTGGGGCACGCGCATCGCTAGCCAGTTAAAGGTGCTGATTCTCAGACGGAGAAGGTAGCGGAGGATTCGATATGGCGACGCCGACGTCCAATGTTGATCAGGCGACGACTCCGCCGAGACGCACGAGGTGGCTATTGCTGGCGTTGCTGACCGCAGTAGCGGTAGCGACATTCGCGGTGACGGCACTCTTGGTCACGATCTTCGAGCATCGACAGGAAGCGCGCACGCCGTTCGTCCGGCTCGTTGAGGTCAATGAAGTGACGACCGATCCCGCGCCGTGGGGCAAGAACTGGCCATTCGAATTCGATTCGTATCGCCGAACGGTCGACGACGTCGAAACGCAGTTTGGCGGATCCAGCGCGCTTCCCGCCAGCAAGCTCGAGGCACATCCCTGGCTCGGCCGCTTGTATGCCGGCTATGCGTTTAGTCTCGATTATCGCGAGGCGCGCGGGCACGCGTACATGCTGTTCGATCAGGAGGTGACAGAGCGCGTGACGAAGCGGCCGCAGAGCGGCGCCTGCCTGCATTGCCACGCGTCGGTGATTCCGACTTACCGCCGTCTAGGCTTGGAAGCGGAGGGAAAAAAAGCGGACGCCGAGACGCTGGCGGCCGATTTCAACTGGCCGGCCGTCATGAAAGGATTTGAGCTCGCCAGCATGATGGACTACACGGCCGCGCATGCCGAGCTCGTGAAAACTCCCGACGGCACGCCCGGCAAAGACATCTCGTTGTTTCCGGGCGGAGCGGGCGCACGGCCGCAGTCGCCGGATGAACAGAACGGCCAGCCGGCCGAGCCCGCGGCCGATCCTGGCGACCCACATGCGGTTGGCCAGGCGCATCCCGTGAGCTGCATCGATTGTCACGACCCGGAGTCGATGCAGGTACGTGTAACGCGCCCCGGATTCGTCAAGGGAATCGCCGCGTTGGCGGCAAGCGGCGACCGCGTGCCCCATCTACCAAGCATCGAGCGCTGGCGCGACGGCGACCGAGAGGACCCGTATGATCCGAACCGCGACGCCAGCCGGCAGGAAATGCGCAGCTTTGTCTGCGGGCAGTGCCACGTCGAGTACTATTGCGCCGCCAAAGAGACGCTATTTTTCCCCTGGGCCAAGGGTTTAAAGATCGAGCAGATCGAGGAGACGTACTCCGGGCACGATTTTCCGGATGGGACCCAATTCTATGATTTTGAGCACGGCGAGACGGGAGCCAAGGTGTACAAGGCGCAGCATCCTGAGTTTGAGCTGTGGAGCCAGGGTGTGCACGCGCGCAGCGGCGTGAGTTGCGCCGATTGCCATATGCCGTATGAGCGGCAAGGGGCGATGAAAGTTAGCAGCCATTGGGTTCGCAGCCCGCTGTTGAATATCAACAACGCCTGCCAGACGTGTCACAATGTGCCGGAGGAGGAGCTGCGCGATAGAGTGGCGACGATTCAAAATCGTACGAAGGCCCAAATTGAACGGGCCGCCACCGCGATGACCGACATGCTCGACGCGATCCTGGAAGCGAAGGCGGCCGGCGCGACACCGGAGCAGCTGACTCCGATCCTCGAGCTGCAGAAAAAGGCCATGTGGCGGCTCGACTTCATCAGCAGCGAGAACTCAGATGGCTTCCACGCCGACCAGGAGGCAATGCGCATTCTCGGCGAGTCGATCGACTTTAGCCGCCAGGCGCAGGCGGCCGCATTGCGACTTCGGGCGCCGGACGCTCCGACGATTGATCAGGAAGTCAAACCGGTCGAAGGTGTGACGCCTACCGAGAAACCGCCAGCCGGCCCGGACGCGTCGGCAGCGACACCCTAGGCATAGTATAATCATCGCGGGTACTGTGCGGCCCGTCATCCAATCCGTCACCACCCTCAACAGCGAAGGCACGCCATGCTTCGATACAGCATCTTGTTGCTCGTTGTCGTTGGCTACTCGCTTGCGTCGCCGGCTCAGGCTGAATTGAGAGTTGGCGTCGGCAAGACGATCATCACGCCCGATCCCCTATTGCCTGTTTCGGGCGGCGTGGGACCGAGTCAGCCGACGACCGGCAAGCGCGGCGAGCTCTCAGCCCGGGCCATGGTTCTGCAGCAAGGTGAAACTAAAGTCGCGATCGTTCAGCTCGACCTGCTTGGGTTCCCTTCGGTGCTTACCGCACGCGTTCACAAACAGGTGCCGCGCATCCCGGCCCAAAATATTCTCATCGGCTCAACGCATACGCACAGCGCGCCGGATTGCTACGGCTTCCCGGGCCTCGGCGGCAAGTCGTCGGCGAATCTCGAGTACATGGATTTCGTGTGCAACCAGGCCGCGGCCGCCGTTAATGCGGCGATCGACAACCTGCAGACGGCCCATCTCAAAATCGCCACCGGCGACGCTAAGGGTAAGATTGCCTACAACTTCTATGCGCCGGAACTTTACGATCCGCGCATGAGCGTGATCCAGGCGGTCACGCCCGCCGGGGAGACAATCTCGACGCTTGTGAACTATGCGGTTCATCCCGAGGTGCTCGGCAACCGGGTCGGTCTGGTGAGCCCCGATCTCGTTGGGCCGCTCTGCGACAAACTCGAAGCCGACCTGGGCGGCATGGCGATGTTCATGAACGGCGCCCAAGGCGGCATGATCACTGCCGACAACCGGCTGCTGGACGAGCCTTCCGATCCGCTCAAGGCAAGATGGAACGACGCTCGCACTTGGGAAGAATGCCTGCGCATCGGCCGCCTCATGGCTTCCGAAGCCGAGCGCATCGTTAAGGATGCCAAGCCGCAGACTGACCCGGCGCTGGCCTGTTATGCGCAGGAGGTGAAGTTCCCAGTCGCTTCCGACCTGATGTGGATCATCATCCTCGAGTCGCCTTTGAAATACCCACACAACAGGGACAAGTCGATCACGACACGTTTGAATCTTGTAAACATAGGCGATGCGCAGATTCTCACGATCCCCGGCGAAGCGCTTCCCAATATCGGCTACTATCTCAAGCGGAATATGAAAGGGGAGCACAACCTCCTCTTCGGACTCACGAACGACGCCTTCGGCTACATCCTCACCAAGGTCGACTTCGATAGCTTTGATCGCTATGAATACATATCGCGAACGTCGCTCGGCGAGATGACGGGCGAGATTCTCATCGAGAACGCGCTCAAGATGATCGAAGATTCCCCGGCTCCCAACACCAAGAATTGACGCAATGATTACATACGCCTGGGTCGCTCCCTCTCCCCTGCGGGGAGCGCTGAGGAGGGGTTTCACCGTTTGCTTTCTATTGGGCAATGTGCTCATTGCGGTAGCTTCCAGTCATCAGGACCATCCACCTGCGGCGCGAGAGGTAGCGACCGACATCGCGGAGTCTGATCCGCAAGCAGCGGCCGCCAAGGAGGCGTTGCTGCTGACCGGCATGCGGCAATTGACATTCGAAGGGCGGCGCGCGGGCGAGGGATATTTCAGCCAGGACGCAGCGCAGCTGGTCTTTCAAAGCGAGCGCGAGCCGGGAAATCCGTTCTTTCAAATCTACGTGATGGATCGCGAAACGGGCGACGTCGAGCGTGTGTCGCCGGGTCGCGGCAAGACGACCTGCGCCTGGATTCACCCGGACGGCAAGCGCGTGTTATTCGCCTCGACGCACGATGATGAGAGCGCGCTCGACAAGCAGCGCGCCGAAATCGAGCTGCGGCAGTCGGGCAAAGAGCGCCGCTACTCATGGGATTATGACGAGCACTTTGAAATCTACGAGTTCGATCGCAGCAGCAAGCAGTATCGCAAACTTACGGACGCGCGGGGCTACGACGCGGAAGGGTCGTGGTCGCCCGACGGCCGGCTGATCGCGTTCTCGTCGAACCGCCGCGCCTATGCGGCGGACTTGACCGCAGAGGAGAAGCAGCATTTCGATCTCGATCCGGCGTACTTGAACGACATCTACATCATGGACGCCGATGGCAAGAACGTGCGGCAACTCACAACCTCGCCGGGCTACGACGGCGGGCCGTTCTTTTCGCCGGACGGCAAGCGGATTTGCTGGCGGCTATTCTCGCCGAACGGGGCGATTGCCGAAGTCTGGACGATGAATATCGACGGTTCGGACAAACGCCAGTTAACGCGGCTGGGCGCGATGTCCTGGGCGCCCTTCTATCATCCTTTGGGCGAGTATCTCATTTTCACCACGAACCGGCATGGGTTCGCAAATTTCGAGCTCTATCTCATCGATGTTGCGGGCAAGTCGGCGCCGGTCCGAGTAACGTATACGAAAGGTTTCGACGGGCTACCGGCCTTTACGCCCGATGGCAAACAATTGGCCTGGACGTCGAATCGAACGGCGTCAGCTCAGTCCCAAATTTTTCTCGCGAGTTGGAACCATGAGCACGCACGCGAGTTGCTCGGCTTGGACGCGAGCGAGTCGGATCGCTCCACTCGGCTTGCAGATTCCGAACCAGCCGCAGCCGGCGATGACACAAACTCTTTTGGAAGCGCGGCGGCATTTGCAGAGTCGACGCACAAGGTAGCCGCTGCCGAATACGCAGCCGCCGACATCGGCCGGCACGTCAAATATCTTTGCCGCGACGAGCTTCAAGGCCGTTTCACCGGTTCGCGCGGCGAGCAGTTGGCAACGGCCTACGTTGCGGCGTACATGGAGCGATTGGGACTTGAGCCTGCCGGCGACGATGGAGTCTGGTTTCAAGAGTTCGAATTCACCTCAGGCGTGGCGCTCGGACCCGGCAACAAGCTCGCAGCAAGCGGCAAAACCTATCGAGTCAATAAAGACTGGACGCCGCTTTCATTTTCTGGAAATGGCGAGTTTGAGTCGGCGCCGTTGGTATTCGCCGGTTACGGCATCGTTGCCGACGAGGCCGAGCAGCAAGATGAATACGACTCGTACGTCCATCTCGATGTCAAAGATAAATGGGTCCTGGTATTTCGCTTCTTGCCGGAATCGATTTCCGCCGAACGACGACAACAGCTCAATCGGCCCTCGCAACTGCGCTTCAAGACGAGCTTTGCCCGCGAGCGCGGGGCGCGCGGCCTCGTTGTTGTTACCGGTCCGAACGCGCAGTCCAAGAGCGAGCTGGTGCCGCTGCGCATGGACGGCACGCTGGGCGGATCCAGCCTGCCTATGCTCAGCGTGACGAACGAGGTTGCCGATGCCTGGCTTTCTGCAAGCGGCAAGTCGCTGAAGCAATTGCAGGACGACCTGGACGACGGCACTCAAAAAATGGGCTTTGAAATCGAGGGCATCGAGATTGCGGCCAAGATCGACGTCGAGCGCATCAAGAAAACCGGACGCAATGTGCTGGGTCGGCTGCCCGCGAGCGATGCGCCTACCGAGCAGGTGATTGCGATCGGCGCTCACATCGATCACCTGGGGATGGGTGTGAGCAGCTCGTCGCTGGCGCGCGCGGATGAAGAGAGCGAGATTCATTACGGCGCGGACGACAACGCCTCCGGCGTCGCCGCATTGCTTGAAATCGCCGAGTTTTTTGCCCATCAACGGGAAAAGGGGCGTTTACGAATGCGTCGCGATCTCTTGTTCGGCGCATGGTCGGGCGAAGAACTGGGCCTCTTGGGATCCGATCATTTTGTGAAGACATTTTCGGCCGGCGCGGGTGAAACAAGTAGCGAAAACGGCTCGCATCACGGCACCGGTGGGGACCAGCCGATTTATCCCAAGATAGCGGCGTATCTCAACATGGACATGGTTGGCCGTTTGGACAAGCACTTGATCTTGCAGGGCATCGGCTCATCCAATGTATGGCGTAGCGAGATCGAGCGGCGCAACGCGCCGGTGGGTTTGCCGCTTACGCTGCAGGACGACAGCTATTTGCCCACCGATGCCAGCTCGTTCTATTTGAAGGGAGTGCCGATTCTGTCTGCGTTTACCGGAGCCCACAGCGAATATCACACGCCGCGGGACACGCCCGAAAAACTCAACTACGACGGCGCCGCGCAGGTTGCGCGGCTCATCGGACTCATCGCACAGGGGCTGGCCGCAAGCGACTCGCCGCCGGACTACATTCAGCAATCGGTGAAGCAGCCCACAGCAGGCGGCCGGCTGCGCGCGTACCTTGGCACGATTCCCGATTATGCTGAGGAGGTCCAGGGCGTCATGCTCAGCGGCGTTGGCAAAGATGGGCCGGCCGACAAAGCGGGCGTCAAGTCGCGGGACGTCATCGTAGAACTCGCCGGCAAGAAAATCGAGAACATCTACGACTATACGCAGGCGATCGAAGCTCTGAAGATTGGCCAGCCCGTGAAGATGACGGTCCTGCGCAACGGCGAGCGAGTCGAGCTGGAGATCACGCCCGAATCGCGCGATTAGATCTAAATCATGGCCAGGCACGCAATCCGGGAAGAGCTGAGCGCCGTGCTGGCGTTTGTGGGCTTCATTTGGCTGGTTTTCACCATTGGATATATTCCTCGGCTGCAGCTCGAGAATTATGGCATCGTGCCGCGCACGGCCGCCGGCTTGATCGGTATTCTTACCGCGCCATTTCTGCATGCCAACCTGGCGCACATCATCAATAACACGATTCCGCTCGCCGTGCTGCTGGTTTTGTTGGCGGGGTCAAGGGCGGACTCGTGGGCTATTGTGCTCTCCATAGTGCTTTTGAGCGGCGCCTTGTTGTGGCTGTTCGGTCGACCGGCCATCCACATTGGCGCAAGCAGTTTAATTTACGGATTGGTCGCCTACCTGTTTGTATCCGGCCTTCGCGAACAGCGGTTTGTTCCCCTGGCGATCGCAGTCCTCGTCGGCTTTCTGTATGGAGGCACGTTGGCCTCGGGCGTATTGCCCCGCTGGGGATCGTACATCAGCTGGGAGGGGCACCTGTTCGGAGCGGTCGCCGGCGCGTTAGTCGCGTACCTAATTACTCGGCGCGCCGGCTCAAGCGGCATGCGGCCCTAGACTCTTTGCGTGGAGCTTTGAAATGCGTTCTATGATGTTCAGCGCCTTTTGTGTCTTGCTTACGGCCGAGTCGTTCGCGCAAGACGTGCGGCCCGATTGGCACTCGGGCGATTATGCGGGCCGCGATCTGGCGATGTGGAAAGTGATTTCGGAAGACTTGAAGACGTCTTTTCCACGGGGCGGGGCACCGGTGGAGGTCAAGCCGTTTCTACAAGATGACCGGCTGATTTTTCCGCTCCCGGAAAGTGAGTCGAACGCGCCGCGGAGCCTGACAAGAGCGGGCGAGCGCCCTGGCGTAATCCTGCATACAAGCGGCGGGCAGTTTTATTTCGATGGCAAGTCGCTTCTTCCGGAATTGAAAGCAGCCAGCGAAGATACCGTAACATTCAGCGGCGCAATCTATGCTGTCCGGAACGATCGCCTCGTGCGTTTGGAATCTGGTAAAGCAACTCCAATTCTGGATTTTGGCCGTGACGGCCTGCCCGACGATGAAGTCCGCGACATCGCGCTTAGTCCCGACGGGGAACTTTACGCTTCGACTGCGTCGGGCATCGGCATCCTTTCCAAGGATGGAAAATGGCGGCATCTCACCGGCCGAAATGGCGGCTTGCCGGTCGAGGACGTGACATGCCTGTCGTTCGCTGCGGACGGAACTCTGTGGGTGGGGACGAAAGTCGGCGCAGCCCGGCGCCGGCCCAGCGGTGAATGGAATTATCGCATAGGTCCGCGCTGGATGGTTGGCGACGAGGTGATCGATGTCCTCGCCACGTCGCAGGGCGGCGCGTACATCCTCACGCGAAAAAGTCTGACGCATCTTTTCACCCGCAAAATGACGCTGCGCGAGAAGGCAATACATTACGACGCGATTGCACGCGCGCGGCATGTCCGCCACGGCGCGGTGACGAGCTGCAATCTGCGAGACGTCAATGACTTCGATTCGTGGTACATGACGGACAACGATAACGACGGTCTTTGGACATCGATCTACCTCGGCGCCAAGTGCTTCGAATACGCGGCAACAAAAAATCCCGAAGCCAAGCGAATCGCCAAGGAGCACTTTAATTTTCTGCATCGGCTGCAGACGATAAACGGCGTCCCGGGCTTCCTTTCACGCAGTTTGCGGCCGAGTAAGGACGCGCCCGGCGGACACGAGGAATATCACTACGGCGGCGAAGGCGAGTGGCACGAGTCGACGGTGGAACCCGGCTGGCAGTGGAAGGCCGATACCAGCTCGGACGAGCTATCGGGCCACTTTTTCGCGTGGGGCGTATATTATGACTACGTGGCCAAGGGCGATCCGGCCGAAGAGCGGCGCGTTGAAGAACTGGTGCGCCGCGTCACGAACCACATTATCGATCACGACTTTACGCTCACGGACGTCGACGGCCATCCGACGCGCTGGGCAATTTATTCACCGCGCCTCTTGCACGGCGACCTGATGTGGAGCGATCAAGTCGGCTTCAACGCGCTCGGCATTCTGGCACACCTCAAGGTTGCAATCCATATCTGCGGCGACCAGAAGTTCAAGGATGCGTACCGGATGTTAATCGACCGCTGGGGCTACAACGTCAAGGCGATGTTTGCGAAGGAAATGCTGCCCAACACGCCCGGCGCTGGAATAAATCACTCCGACGATGAGATGGCCTGGCTCGAATACTATCACTTGCTCTTGTATCCAGACAAGGACGAACGCTTGCGCTGGCAATACCGATACTCGGCGACGCGCTCGATGCGGCCGGAAATTCCCGAGCGATCTTCGTTTTTCAACTTCGTCTTCGCGACCGACTCACCGCAGTGGGCGCATGTGGCCGACGGCGTGGACACGCTCAAGCGCTGGCCGCTCGATCTGCGGCAATTCGAAACCCGCAACAGTCACCGGGCCGACGTGATCGTCGATCCGCGGCGCGGGCGCCACGGAAGCCGGCTGCTCCTGGAACCGGTTCCCATCGATGAACGCGTTCCGAAAAAATGGAATCACGACCCCTACGTGGCCGACGATGGCGGAGATGGAAGTCACGAAGAGAGCGGCGCCGAATGGCTCATGCCCTATTGGATGGCCGTGTATCACAAGCTGATCGTAGAAGTTGAATAAACTTCGCAAAGCCAACCATGTCGAACTTCCGCGACGATCAACTCGAAATCTACTTCCGCGGATTTGCGTCTTACTGTGTGCCTGCCGTATGCACAAGGCGACCGCCGAGGTAGGTTCGCAACACGCGAACCGACTTGATTTCATCTTCCGGGCATGTCAATAGATCACGGTCCACAACAATCATATCCGCTAACTTTCCTGGCTCGAGCACGCCTGCCACATTATCGAGAAAGAGAATATACGCATTGTTGTTCGTATAAAATCGAATGGCCTGTTCGCGCGACAACGCCTCCTCCGAATGCATCTGGCCATCGTAACGGCGCGCCTCGCGCGTGATGGTTGTCCACATTCCGAGAAACGGATTGTACGGATTCACCGATCGCAGCGATCCGATCTTCTGCATGTGATCCGATCCGCCGCCGGCGATGACTCCCGATTCGAACATGCTCCTAAGCGGCTGAAACCAGCGCATGCGATCGTAGCCGAATTGATCCTCGAGCGTTCGGGCGTCGAGATATAACCACGCGGGCTGAATGTCGCACACGATGCCCAGCTGCGCCACGCGATCGATGGCCTCGCGGCTCATGAAATTACAATGGGTAATACAAGGCCGAGTGGCGCGGATTGAAGTCGATTCGTTGATCTCGTCGTAAACCTCGACCAGGTTATGTACCGCGGCGTCACCCACCGAATGCGCTGTGAACTGGAGCTTGCATTCAACCGCTGTCCGCACATACTCTCGCAGGTCGTCCTTTTCGATGAACAACATGCCGCGATAATGCGGATCAGAAATGGAATAAATGCGGCTGATGCCCCATGGCTCGCGCATGTAGGCGCTGCCGGTCAACATGCCCCCATCCTGGAACATTTTGATGCCGATGATGCGCAGGCGTTCGTCGCCTTCTCGCAACGGGTGCTTCGCGACTTCGCGGATGCGGGCCTGTGTGTCGCTGACTGTTCCCGAAGGCGAAACGCCATGCGACACCGCGATGCGAACGGTAAGCTCGTCATCGTCTCGAAGTTTCAGATAGCGGGCGAGCGCATCCGAATCGGCATTACGGTCGGCGATGCTTGTAATGCCAACCGAATTGTAGTCCTTGAACAGCGCCTTGAGCCGCTCGATGTGATCGGCTTGCCGCGCCGGCGTTTTATCAGGAGGCAACTTCAGTAGTTTTGTGGCCGCGCCGCGCAGAATGCCCGTTGGCTCGCCGGTGGCCGGATCCTTCTCGACCATTCCGCCAGCTGCGGCCATCGTGCTCGCATCGATATTGCTAAGACGCAGGGCAAGTGAATTGACGGCGGCGTCGGGACCGGTGCGAAACACAACTGGATGATGCGGGGCCGCGCGGTCCAGTTCGGCGCGCGTGGGATACCGCTGTTCACGCAGGCGCGTGATAAACACCTGATTGAGCGTGATCCACGACCCTTCCGCTACGGCTTCCGTTCGCGTCCGGATATATTTCAGCACATCCTCGATCGACTCCATCTCCGGCACAGGATGATCGAATTCAAACATGCTGGCCGAGGTCGGATGCGTGTGGGAATCCATCAGCCCCGGCAGGACCATCTTGCCGCCCAGATCAACCAGTTCGGTCTGGTCACCTTTGGTCTCAAGCACCTCTCGATTCGTGCCAACGCGCAAAATCTTGCCGTCTTTCACGGCGAGCGCCTCAACGATGCTGAACCCCTCATCGACGGTGGCGATCTTGCCGTTGAATAGGACCAGATCGGCCGCGTCGCTCGCGTAGGCGCGCATTATCGAAGCGCAAGGAATGGCAGCAAGGCTGGCGAGAAAAACGACAAGGGAACGCATCTTGGCGGCCCGAGACGTGATGGAATATTAGCAACCAGTTTTTGCGTACCGCATTATAACCGTCCATTGCCGACGGCAAGCGGCCGCATGGGTCTAGCGCCTGACCAGGATTATGCAAATGCTGGCCGATTAGCCGCATAGACCAATGCAGGGCCGTTCACGGCCCTTTCCGCGCAGCGGTATTAGGCCCGCCGTTTACGGCGGGTCACGGAATTGCCAACAAAACGAAATCCAAGCCCCATTCATGGGGCTTTTCGCTGTTGAGGCTCAAGCCATTACAGCGAGAAGCCCTGTAAACAAGGCTTAACGGTTGGTCCCTCCTAGACTGCCCGTCAACCCGCCGTCAACGGCGGGCCTATTATCGCTTGCGCAGCACAAGGGCGGTAAACCGCCCTCAGCTACGTTCACGCCATCACGTGCATAATCCTGATGACGTGGAAGGCCGGTCGAAACCTGCCGAACGAACTCCACTTCGAACTTTCTCGACGTTCGTGCAACCCCCGCGTACAATACGGTATCGCTTCGGTCCACTTGCTCGCACTTATTCATATCGATTCGCGGCGTTTGCCAGGACGCTGCTTGCGGTCGTCCGGCTCGGAGCGATAAGCCAGGGGCAATCACTCTTAAGGAGTGCGCTCATGTGCCGGAACATCTTTGCTGGTTTCTTCCCGATCGTATTGCTGCTGGCCTTTTTTAGCCGCGCCAGCGCGTCTGTTTTGCAGAATCCGCAACTCAGTTCGAGCCCCCGCTCGTTCTTCCATCGCACAGACGTCGCAGCCGGCGCCGACGGATCGCTGTTCGTTGCGGATCGATCGAATCGAATCGTGCAGGTATTCGATGCAGAAGGGCGGTTTCAATTCTCGTTCTAAGCACCGGACGCACCAGAGGAAGAGCTAGAGTACTTCCCACAACAA
>DASXWB010000692.1:0-1897 GCA_036503915.1 Lacipirellulaceae bacterium
GAATTCGTGTACCTTGACTGATCAGCCGTCATGAATTCCCCGATCAACGTTTCGATCCGCCGTCGCGAATTCTTCCGCTCGTTCGTTGGCGGCTCGCTCCTGATGCCAGGCCTGTTGTCGGAGCTGCTGGCCGAGTCGGGATTGAAAAACGTCGATCCGCTTGCGCCGAAGCCGCCTCATTTTCGGGGCAGAGCGAAACAAGTCATCTTCGTGTTTTCGAACGGCGGCGTGTCGCATATGGACACGTTCGACCACAAGCCGGAGCTCTTCAAAGCGGACGGCAAAAGGACCGGTGCCGGCGGCGGGCTGTCGAATCTGGAAAAGGTGTTGCTCAAGCCGCTGTGGGAATTTCGTCCGGGCGGTCAATGCGGCACGCTGGTGAGCGATCTTTTCCCGCACCTGCGCAAGTGCATGGATGACATCTGCCTGATCAAATCGCTGCACGGCAACGATAACGAGCACTACAACGCCACGCTCGGCATGCATACGGGTTCGTTCTTTTTCTCCCGGCCCAGCATCGGCTCGTGGGTCAGCTACGGCTTGGGCACGATGAATCAGAACCTGCCCTCGTTTATCGCGCTGGCGCCGCAAATGCCGTATGCCGGCACGCAGATATTCAACAACGACTTTCTGCCGGCGTACCATCAAGGCGTGCGCGTCGTCGGAGGCGCGGAGCCGATCGCAAATCTGGCTCGGCGGTCGAGCGCGGCCGGGCTGCAGGAGCTGGAGCTCGGCCTGGCCGACGTGCTGAACAATCGGCATCTGGCGTCGCGCGCGAGCGCTACGGAGCTATCGGCTCGAATCCGCAGTTTTGAGACGGCGTTCCACATGCAGTCGGCGGCGCCGGATGCGTTCGACGTCGCTCAGGAGAGCGACGAGACGCTGGCCCTCTACGGACTCGAACGCGGGCAGAGCGATGGCTTTGGCTGGCAATGCCTGGTTGCCCGCCGCCTCGCCGAGCGGGGCGTGCGCTTCATTGAGCTCATCGACGGCAGCAGCAGCAACAATTGGGACCAGCACGGCGACATGGCCGAACACGCGATTCACGCCAAGCGAATTGATCGGCCGCTCGCCGGATTGGTGCGCGACTTGAAGCGACGAGGAATGCTCGAGGAAACACTGCTGGTTTGGACCACGGAATTTGGCCGCACGCCCGGCATCGACGGAGAAAAGGGCCGCGGCCATCATGGCGCGTGCTTCTCATCCTGGATGGCCGGGGGCGGGGTGAAGGGCGGAATCACTTACGGGACAACCGACGAAATTGCAGCCACGGTTGCCGAAAATGGCGTGCACGTCCACGATTTTCATGCCACGATTCTGCATCTATTGGGGATCGACCACACGCGGCTGACGTATCGGCACGCGGGCCGCGACTATCGGCTTACGGACGTACATGGACGCGTGGTGGCTGATATCCTGGCCTGATTCCACAGGCCAAGCAGGTGCTTTTAAGCTATCTTTTTGCATACGCGACCAGGCACCGAGTGTTTGCTTCTACGGACGTCAGCTTGTACAGGGCGCGCCAGGAAGACGAGATCCATGTATCCTTGCCGACGTGTAAGCTTGATTGTCCTTGCGTTCGCACTGGTCGCAAGCGAGTGCTTCGCTCAGTCGCAGCCACATCACTATGGTCTGCGGTACGACTTGACGCTGAAACCGGACGCTGATCGCGCGGATGTCGCGATCACTCTCGACGAGCGAGTCAAAGGTAATTTTTTCTCGATGCGTCTTCACATCGATCCGCAGCGTCACCGAGGCTTTGAGGGGGACGGCGCGATCGAGCCCGATGGCTCGTACGTCACGTGGACGCCGCCGCAAACGGGCGGGCGCTTGTCGTTCCAGGTTGCGGTCACCAGCCGGCGTGTCAATGGACGATACGATGCGCGGATGACGAAGG
>DASXWB010000693.1:0-5992 GCA_036503915.1 Lacipirellulaceae bacterium
AGCGGCGCATTCATTAAGCAATTCACATTGCCGCCCACCTGCGATGGACCGCTCGCCGGATTGTGCTTTGCGGTAAAGGACCTCATCGACATTGCTGGCCACCCGACCGGCTGTGGCAATCGCACATGGCTCGCCACGCACCCGCCGGCGGCCGTTTCCGCGGTCTGCGTCGAGCAGCTGCTTGCCGCCGGAGCCACATGCATCGGCAAGACGATCACCGATGAAGTCGCCTTCAGCTTGCTTGGCGAGAATCACTTTTACGGCACGCCGCTCAACCCGGCTGCGCCCGATCGGGTGCCCGGCGGCTCCTCGAGCGGCTCGGCCTCGGCGGTCGCCTGCGGGCTGGCCGACTTCGCCTTGGGAACGGACACGGGCGGTTCAGTGCGCGTCCCGGCGAGCAACTGCGGCATCTGGGGCCTGCGGCCGACTCACGGACGAGTTTCCGTCGCCGGCGTCATGCCGTTCTCGCCAAGCTTGGATACCGTCGGCATCCTGGCGCGCAGTATCGATGTGCTGCAACCGTCGATGTCCGTACTGCTCGGATCGCCCGAGCGAACCGCGGCGTCCCCGCTCCCGGCCAAAGCTTTGCCGAGCGAAATATACTTGCTCACCGAAGCCTTTGAATTGTGCGATGCCGAGGTCCGCGACGCTCTTAATCCTGCGCTGGAGCGCATCGAGCGCACCTTCGGCAACCGAGTGTGCCAAACGTCGCTCGGCGACCTGTGCGGCGACCGCGAAGCCGGCGCCTTGTCGACATGGCTCAACACATACCGCGTGCTGCAAGGCACGGAAGCAGCAAGCTGCCTCGGCGCCTGGGTTCAAGATGCACAACCCGTCTTTGGGCCGGCCACGGCCGCGGGCTTCAAATTCATAGGCAGCCTCGATCGCACGCGCATCGGCGAGGCGATCGAGCGCCGCGAACATTATTGCCGCCACCTGGCCCGTGCGCTTGGGCCGCGCGACCTTGTCTGCTTTCCGACCGCGCCAACCATCGCACCATTGAAAGGCGCGCGCTGCTACGACCGCGGCAGCGACTACTATCAGCGCACGCTTTCCCTGACCTCGATCGCCGGCGTTGCACGCTTGCCGCAGGTGTCGATGCCACATGGCCGAACATCCGCAGCGCCAATCGGGCTTTCACTATTGGGCGCCCAAGGCGAAGACTTGTTTCTGCTCGACATAGCCGAGAAAATCGCCCTGCATGAATAGTGCCCGCCGCGCCTTGGGCATCTCCTGACACAATATCACGGGTTTGGAGTTCCTCAAAGCCGGTGATATATTCACGTTGAATTGGTAGGCGCTCGGCACTGTCCGCCCCTGGAGTCCGCAGCATGAAGTTGGCCCGTGCATATTATGCCACGATCGTAATGGCACTATTGACCGTGCGACCGGGCATCGCAGCCGATTCCGACCTGCCTGTGTTGAAAGTGCCGGACGGTTTCTCGATTGAGATGGTAGCGGGGCCGCCGCTCGTCGAGCGGCCCATCGTGGCCGCCTTCGACGATGAGGGGCGGCTGTATGTCGCCGAATCGTCGGGCTCGAACGACCCGGTCGAAAAACAGCTTGAAGAGCGGCCGCATCGCATTGTGCGGCTGGATGATGTCGACGGCGATGGGGTGTATGATCGCCGCACCGTGTTCGCCGACCGCATGATGTTCCCCGAAGGAACGATGTATTTCGACGGCTCGCTCTACGTCTCCGCGCCTCCCAGCATCTGGAAGCTCACCGACACGAACGGCGACGGCGTTGCCGACGAGCGAGTTGAATGGTTCCAAGGCAAAACGCTCACTGGCTGCGCAAACGATCTGCATGGCCCATACCTCGGGCCGGACGGCTGGGTCTATTGGTGCAAAGGCGCATTCGCGGAACAGACCCACGTTGTGCATGGCCGCGAGTGGAAGAGCCGCGCCGCGCACATCTTTCGCTGCCGTCCCGATGGCACGGGCCTGGAACCGGTCCTCACGGGCGGCATGGATAACCCCGTCGATGTGGTATTCATGCCTGACGGCGAGCGGATTCTCTCGGCGACATTCCTGGCGGTCTCGCCTCGTGTCGACGGCCTGGCGCATGCCATTTATGGCGGCGTGTATGGCAAAGAGCACGGCGTGCTTTCCGGCCACCCGCGCACCGGCGAGCTCATGCCGACGCTTGTGCCTCTGAGCGCCGCCGCGCCCTGCGGATTGGAGCGGTACGAATCCGACGCCTTTGGCGGCGAATATCGCGACAATTTGTTCCTCTGTCACTTCAATATGCGCAAAGTCTCGCGCCACGTACTGCTGCCCGCCGGCAGCACGTATGCCACCGAGGACAGCGACTTTGTTTGGTCCGAGCATGTCGATTTCCATCCGACCGATATCCTCATGGATGCCGACGGAAGCCTGCTCGTGATCGACACAGGCGGCTGGTACAAGCTGTGCTGCCCCACATCGCAGCTCTGGAAACCCGACGTCTTGGGCGGCATCTACCGCGTGCGCCGCGACGGCGCCGCCTCCCCGGCCGATCCGCGTGGGCTCGCGATTGATTGGGCGCAGTTGACGGTTGAACAATTGTGGACGCTGCTCGCCGACAGCCGGCTAGCCGTGCGCCAGCGCGCCAGCCGCACGTTCGTCTCACACCGCGATGCCGACGAGATGCGAATCTTCCTGCAGCACATGACAAAGCTCGGCGGCATGGCCGCAGTTTCCCATGCCGAAGCGCCGCCGGACGGCGCCGCCGGTCCGTGCGATACCCAGACCGCCTCGCTGGCCCGCCTGTGGGCCGTCAGCCAGCTGGAGAACGCCCATTCGCGAAGCCTCGTTCGTGAGTTGTTGTTCCATCCCGATCTGCGCGTGCGGCATGCGGCCTTGAACGTCGTGAGCCTGTATCGCGATGCGGACGCGTCGCCGCAAGTTGTCCAGTTGCTCGCCGAAGATACCGCGCCGAATCGCCGCGCTGCCGCCGAGGCGCTTGGGCGCATCGGCCGGCCGTCGGACGTGCCGCACCTTCTTGCGGCCGTCGCTGAAGCGGACGACAGGATCCTGCAACATTCGATTACATTCGCGCTGATTGAGCTGGCGCAACCGGCTACGACGCGCGCGGGGCTCGCAAACGACTCGCCGAGAACCGTTGCCGTCAGCCTTTTGGCGCTCGACCAGATGCCGGGCGGATCGATTCGCCCGGATGAAGTGATTCCCTTGCTGGGTTGCGAGAGCGACGATCTGCGCCGCGCGGCTCTTTGGCTGGCGGCACGGCACGTGGAGTGGGGAAGCCATTTGTCGTCCTGGTTTCGGCAACAATTGGCCGCGCTTGCAGACGTGCCGCCAGCGACAGCGGAGACTGCTGCGGCAAATCCACTGGAACCGATGCTGACTCGATTTGCGGCCAATACTGCAATCCAAAAGCTGCTCTCCGACACGATCGTTTCGTCGCAGGCATCTATTGCGGCTCGCGAGATCGCGATTCGCGCTGTTGCGCATGCCGGAGTGAGCAAGCCGCCTGCATCCTGGCGATTGGCCTTGGCGCGGATTATCCGAGATTCCGAGCAAGGCCTGGTGTCTCTGGCAATCGACGCGGCGCGCAAGCTTCCGGCCGTCGACGCTCCTGATGATGCTCTGAATGTCGCATTGCTGTCGGCTGCCAAGTCGTCGCGGTATCCCGACGACTTGCGAATCGCCGCGATGGCAACTGTCTCGCACCTTTCGCAAGGCATAAGTGAGCCGCATTTTAATTTGCTGCTACGTGGATTATCGTCCGAAAACTCCGTCACAGTGCGCTCCGCAGCGGCGGATGCCATTTCGCATGCCCGACTCAACTCCGATCAGCTGGAACGCTTGTGCGTCGCGCTAAAAGCTGCCGGCCCGCTTGAATTGAATCGCCTCCTGCCGCCGTTTCGACACGTAAACGATGAGCAGCTTGCGCTGAAACTACTGTCGTCGCTGAAGGACGCAGCCGCTCTCGCGGCGCTGCGGGTGAATGTCGTTCGCGAAACGTTGGCAGATCATGGCTCAGCGGTACAGCAAGGGCTCGCCGAGCTCGAGTCGCTGGTGAACGTCGATGCAGCTGTCCAGCGCAAGCGCATCGAAGAACTCCTGCCGAACATGAGCCAAGGCGACGTGCGCCGCGGCCACGCCGTGTTCCATAGCTCGAAAGCATCGTGTTCGGCTTGCCATCGTTTGGGTTATGCCGGGGGCTCCGTCGGACCCGATTTGTCGCGCATCGGCGAAGTTCGTACCGAGCGCGATCTCTTGGAATCGATTCTGTATCCCAGCCTCAGTTTTGTCCGCAGCTACGAGCCGGTGCTCATCGTCACCTTGGATGGTCGCACGGTAAACGGCAATGTGATCGAGGAAACTGCGGACGAATATGTCGTCGTGACCGATGCCGATCACCAGGTGCGAGTGCGGCGCGAGGATGTCGAGGAAATGCATCCCAGCACGGTTTCCACGATGCCTTCCGGCCTCGACCAGCAGCTCACGACACAACAGTTGGCCGACCTGGTCGCCTTTCTTAAAAGTGCCAGGAAATAACTAAAAGCGTCTAACAGAATGTATAAAACCGCCAAGTCAAGACAATGGGCTGTTATGATTTCTTGGTGCACTTGGCGTCCTTGGCGGTTTTATTTTGTTAGGTGCTCTAATACGAAAAAGCTAGATTACAGGGCACAAGTTTTGTCGAGCCGCAGCTCCGCGGGAAACGTCGGCGTCGCACCCGGCTGCGAGCAGACGAAGGCCGCAACTCGATTGGCCCAAGTGTTGATCGCGGAAAGCGGCAGACCAGCCAACAGGCCAACCGCCAGAGCGGCAGTGAACGCGTCGCCCGCTCCGACGGTGTCGACGACGGCGGTCGACTCGCCCGGCGAATCGCTCGATTCGCCCGAGCTGGCCATCACGAGCGCTCCTCGGTCGCCGCGCGTGAGCGCCACGACTTGCAGCGAGAACTGGTCGATCAATTGCCGCAACAGCTCGCGCTCGGTGCCCTTCCACATCAGCATCTCGGCCAGAGTATTAAGCTCCCCATCGTTCAGCTTGAGCACATTCGCCAAATGGAGGGATTCGATGGCCACGGATTCGCTCCAGAACGGCGGCCGCAGGTTAATGTCCAGGACGCGAAGGCACGATGCCGGCAGTGCTTGAAGAAACTCGTGGATCGTGCGACGCGTTGTGTCGCTGCGCTGAGCCAACGTGCCAAAGCAAACCGCATCCGCGCGGCCCGCAAGCTGCAACAGCGCATCCGACGAGGGAACGTTGTCCCATGCTGTATCCAAGGCGATTTCGTAGCCGGGATGCCCGGACGCGTCGAACGTCACGAGCACCTGCCCAGTCGGCTGCTCGACCACGGCGATGTAACTTGGGTCGACACCGTGTTGGCGAAGCGACTCGACGGCCCGCCGGCCCAAATCATCGCCGCCGACCGCGCCAACCATGAACACATCGATGCGCTTCCCGGCCAGTTCCGCCGCGCTGCAGGCGAAATTGGCCGGCGCGCCGCCGAAGCGCGGTCCGTCGGGAAAAACGTCCCAAAGGACCTCGCCAAGTGCGACAATGGAAGCACGCTCTGTCACGTTTCCACCGTTGGATTCGCAATCATTGAGTTTTCACGGCGCTCATTTGACATATATTGAGCTGCATTTGAGCGTTATAATTGAAAGGGAAGCTGCCGGGAAGCGACATGGCTAACCACCCGAACAAGCACATTCGCGCGGCTGTTGAGTATGCGATAGAACATGGTTGGACGCTAAAGAAGGCCGGCGCGCGAGCGCATGTTTGGGGCCGCTTGTATTGTCCGCAAGGCGATCGGACGGGATGCGCGAAGGCTGTTTATTCCACGCCGCGTGTTCCGGAGGATCACGCCAAAGACATTCGGCGCGCGGTCGATCGCTGTCCTCACACGCCGTAAATCATATCGAGGTCTGGTTGCCATGGCGAAATACGAATTTACGTTGATCCTCAAAGGATCTCCCGAGCTGTCCGAAGAGATCGCCGACCGCCTTTTTGAATCCGGTTGCGACGACGGC
>DASXWB010000694.1:0-2980 GCA_036503915.1 Lacipirellulaceae bacterium
GAACCGGGCACGGGGAGCATTGACGCTCGATTGCGTCAGATAATTGAGGCGAGCGACTACCGCGTCCCGCAAGGCACGGTTAGCGTCGATTCTCCCTACGGCTGCGGTACGTCTCTTGAGCGGCCTTGTGGGCTTGCTGAATCGAGTCAGCCCACGGCTGGCCGTAAATGGGCTGAATCTCAGCCCACGTATAGACGCGATAGAGTGCTTTACGAAAGAAGCCTGGCCCCGGCGGAGTTGCCCAAGAGCGCGGGCTCGTTCGATTTGCCAATCGCGGTCGGCATCCTGGCGGGCAGCGGGCAACTCAAAAGCGAGTTGTTTGACCAGTACGCGATTGTCGGCGAGCTGGCGCTCGATGGCAGCACGCGGCCCGTCAAGGGCGCGCTGTCGATGGCCATGGCGGCAGGATTGGGTGCCACTGCTGGCTTGCCCAGCAGTGGATCGCCGGCACCTGGTTCAGCACTGCTGGACAAGCCAGCAGTGGCACACCAGAGCAAGCTACGCGGCATTATCGTACCCAGCGCGAACGCGGCCGAAGCCGCCGTGGTGGAAGACATCGATGTCATCGCCGTCGACAGCCTGTCGCAAACGGTGGGCTTCCTCACCGGCGAACTCGAGATCGAGCCGACGCCCTCACGCCTCAACGAGTTGTTCCAGGAACTGTCGCACTACGAAGAAGACTTTGCCGACGTCCGCGGCCAGGAGATGGCCAAGCGCGCGGTCACGATCGCGGCCTCCGGCGGGCATAACCTCCTCATGGTCGGCCCGCCTGGCTCCGGCAAGACGATGCTGGCGAAGCGCGTGCCCACAATCCTGCCCGTGCTGTCGGCCGAAGAGTCGATCGAGACGACGCGCATCTACAGCGCGGTTGGCCGCTTGCCGGCCAACCAGCCGCTGCTCGCGCGGCGACCGTTCCGCGCGCCGCACCACACGATCTCCAACGCGGGCCTCGTGGGCGGAGGCTCGACCCCCACGCCCGGCGAGATCAGCCTCGCGCACAACGGAGTGCTCTTCCTCGACGAGCTTCCCGAATTCAACCGCACGACGCTCGAGGTGCTGCGCCAGCCGCTCGAAGACGGCCACGTCACGATCAGCCGCGCACTCAACTCCACGACGTTCCCTGCCGACTTCGTCCTCATCGCCTCGCTCAACCCGTGTCCCTGCGGCTATCGCAACGACCCGCGCCGCGAATGCCATTGCACCGTCCCGCAAATTGAGCGCTACATGGCCAAGATCAGCGGGCCCCTGCTCGACCGCATCGACCTGCACATCGAAGTTCCGGCCGTGCCTTTCAAGGAGCTCAGCGGCCCGCAAGACGGCACCACGAGCGCCGTGATGCGCGACCACGTGATGGCGGCCCGCGCCATTCAAGAGGCGCGCTTCCTGCGCTCGAAGACGCGGCAAAACGCGCAGATGAGCACGCGCGAAATCCGCCAATACTGCCAGCTGTCGGACGCCGGTATGAACCTCTTGCGCTCGAGCATTCAGGAAATGGGCCTCTCCGCGCGCGCTCACGACAAGATTCTGCGCGTCGCCCGAACGATCGCCGATCTCGATGGCAGCGCCGAAATCCTGCCCGAGCACGTCAGCGAAGCGGTGAACTACCGCATGCTCGACCGGCAGTTCTGGAGCTAAGTGCACCAGCGCTAGATCTCGATCTCTAGCCGTGATGCATCCACAACGACTCGGCCGATCAAGTGTACGGCCCACTCTCGTACAACAAGTGACCAGTTTGGACGCGTTCCTGCCAGCATGGCCCATTAAGAATTGACGATTGAACGCCGCCATCAAATGAAATTCGGGTGCAATTCTTCATTGCTTTGCTACAATACCGGACGCCGGGCCAGGCAATCGGCATGACTTACGACAACACCAACTGTGGGCCAGTCAGCTAATGAGAGGCACGACCATGATGACTCGCAGGATCGAAGTTCTGGCAGGACTCTGTTTGTTGCTTTCAACTACCGCTTCCTCCCAGGCCGCCATCCTCGGCCTTGAGCGCGTCGCCAGCGGAGTCAGCGCACCCATCTTTGTCACGCACGCGCCCGGCGACACATCGCGACTCTTCATCGCCGAGCGCGGCGGGTCGATCCGCATTCTCAATCTCAACACGGGAACGCTGCTGCCGACTGCTTTTCTCACGACGACCGTCGACACGTCCGGCGAAGGCGGACTGTTGGGTCTTGCGTTTCATCCGGATTACTTCAATTCCGGCACGCCCGGCTTTGGCAAGTTTTACCTCAACGTAACGACCGGCGGCCCGTTCACGACTCGCATTCTCGAGTTTCAAGTCTCGGAGACGGATCCTAACCTGGCGAACACCCGCACGCAGAGACAAATCCTCAGCTACGCCCAGCCGCAAACGAATCATAACGGCGGCTGGATCGAGTTCAGCCCCAACGACGGCTATCTTTATATCGCCAGCGGCGACGGCGGCGGCGGCAACGATGATGATGCCGGCCACACGCCCGGAACCGGAAATGCTCAGGACACCACGAACAATCTGCTCGGCAAGATGCTGCGCCTCGACGTCGACGGCGATGATTTTCCAGCCGACACCGCGCGCAATTACGCCATTCCGCCCACCAATCCATTTCGAGCGGGCGTCGGTGATCCGGGTGACGATGCGGGCGATGATGAAATCTGGTCCCATGGTTTGCGCAATCCGTTTCGCGCCAGCTTCGATCGGCTGACCGGGGATTTGTGGATCGGCGACGTCGGACAGGGCCAGCGCGAGGAAATCGATTTCCAGCCGGCCTCGAGCACCGGCGGCGAGAACTACGGCTGGCGGCTGCGCGAAGGACTGATTCAAACACCGGGTGTCGGTGGCCCGCGCCCGCCCGGCAATGTCGACCCGGTCTACGATTACGATCGCAACAACGACCAATTCGGCGGCACCGTGGTTTCCGGCGGCTACGTGTACCGCGGGCCAGACCCCTCGCTGCAAGGCAAGTACTTCTTTCTCGATTCGCGCAGCTCC
>DASXWB010000695.1:0-16617 GCA_036503915.1 Lacipirellulaceae bacterium
CCGAGTCCGGGCTGCCGTTGGGCGCCCACCGGCCAATTGGCATCGCAGCAGTCGCTATTTGACTTGCTGGCACTATCGTTGCCAATACCAACCGCCCTCGGAAACCGGCTGCTCGATTCGCGCCTGGGCCAGGTCGGCGGACGTTTCGGTGCGGTCGGCGACTTGCCAGGGGAAGATCTGCACGCCGCCCGAGACGCTTACCAGCGGGCGTCGACCGGCCATCACGAAGCTCGCCTGCGATGGCACTCCGCGCGGCGCTGGAAACTCCATTAGAGCCTGCTCGCTCAAAAGATTCGGCATCTCGAGGCCAGACTTTTCAATAAGCCTCTCTTTCATCAAAAGCGCCCCAACGACCGCGAGGTCCATCACGTTGCGAAGCTGCCCGAAGCTCGAATCTTCATGCGCCAGTTCGTCAAACTTCTGGGTGAACGCATCGGCCCATTTCTGACCGACCGGATCAGCCATTCCCGTGCTCGTCTTCTGGCCCGACTCGTTTAAGAAGCCCTGTTCGGTGAGGCACTTCACGCCTTGCCCGCGCAACTCCCATGCCAGACCGTCGTTGTCGCGGCGTATCGGCTCGTAATTCGGCGCGAGCCAGAACCGCGGCATCATATTGTTCGCCTTGCCACGGCCTTTCTTGAGCATCACCAAGAAGCTGGGCAGCCCGTCCACCGGCGCCGGCTCGAAGTTCATGGCGAGCCGCTTCATGCGGAAATCGGCCGCCACGATCACACGCGCGAAATGACTCGTTTCAGGCACGCCCGTAACCGTGATCGTCTGCATACCGACCGCTTCTTCCATCATCCGTCCAGCGACCCTTGGGTTAATTCCCGGCTGAAACTGATTGGAAATCTGCTGTAGCCGCTGCATGCCTTCGGGCGTGGGATCAATCGAGCAGCTGATGCCGCTCTGGTTCGACGATTCGGCGACGCGCAGGGCAACCATGAGATCGTCGAGCGTGAGCACCGGGCGGCCACTCGTGGCGCCGACGACGCTTCCCATTGCGTCAACGCGCCAGCCCTCAGCCGGGCCCGCGAGCACGATATCCTTCTTCTCCGGATACACGAGCACGTATTTCACGCGCTGCAACCCGGCAAGAAAGCGAACGGCGTCAGGAATGGGTTGGTCAGCCGCCGTCGCTTTGGCAATCTTCGATTCCAATTGCCGCAGCGAGACGAATCGCAAATCGGTCCATGCTTCCAGGTCGGCGGGCACTTCCTCAAGGCCCTTTTGCCAAGCGGCCTGCAGCTCCTTCAGCTCGCCGACTTCCGGATTCGACAGCACGCCATCGACGTCAACCTTCACGCCGCCGACCGCGCCTGAGCGAAAGAACTGCGCTCGGCTGGTGGATGCAAACGCGCCCAAGGTTGCGGTAACCGCCAAAAAAGCGAAGACCCGCATTTGTGTCCGAGTTGAAATGCACAACATGAGAAAGTTGCCTCCGTCGCCCGCTGGGGGCGCGTGGAATTCCCGCTTGCCGTGCCAATATGGCTGCGGGAGTCGTGACCGTGCCTGCCTCCAGAGTAATCGCTAACTATATTGGTTTCAACAGTTTTCGTTTGCAGGTGGTGGGGTTGTTTCGCGTAGGTCAGGCTCTCTAGCCTGACGTCCGCCAGGAAATGTCAGCCTCGAAAGGCTGCCCTACATCAAATGCTCGCTGCCCGGAATTACCGGCCACTCGGCGGCGATCGGGAATCGCCGTAAATCGTTGGCCGGTATGGCCGTTCTGCATCAATCGACTTGAACACGCACCCCCTTCCGGAATAAGTTGTAATAAGAGCGCGTTGGGCACAACATTGCGCCGGCTGGGGTGGTCCTGTAATCGCCGTGCGAACTGTTGCGGGAGTCGCTGCGCGCTCCGGGCCGCTGGCGCGTTCGCGTTCTCCTCTCGCTTATCTGGCCTTGATTCGATGACGGCATACTTAGTTATTCGCGAAGGTTCGAAATGGACGGACGTGTTCCGTCTGGTCGACGGCGAATCGGTGACCATCGGCCGGGCCCCAACCAACGCGATTGTCGTCAAGGATGAGCGATGCAGCCGAAATCATGCGGAAGTTTTCCAGTCGCAGGGTCAATGGACGCTGCGCGACCTGGATAGCCGCAACGGCACGCTTGTGGACGGCCAGCGGATTCAGGCCGATTACCAGCTGCAGGCGGGCGACATCGTTCGCATCGGCAATTCGCACCTGGCGTTCGTTCACGATTTATCGCAGGCCTTTCCGGATTCACACTCCGTGTTGCGCAGCGCTCAGCCCGTGAGTGCAGAGGACGAGGCGGATCCAACCGTCGGGCCGATGGACAGCGAGAGTGTGCTGGAAACGTATGAGCCGACGACGATCACGCACCGGCGTCAGCAGAGCCGGTTTTTGGAGCCGCCCGAAGAGCAGGACGTTGATATCTCGTTGCCGAAGGTTGGGCGCGCGGCTGCCAATCTCTGCCGGCTGGCGTTTGAACTGGCGAAGGCAAGCGATGTGGTGACGCTGGCCAACGTGGCGCTTGATGGTCTTTTCGAGGGCTCGCAGGTTGACGCGGGCGCGGTGCTGCTGCAGCCGCGCCGCCCGAATGCCAAGCAGCCCGACAGCCTCGAGGTGGTGGCGTCGCGAAGCGATTCGCCGCACCGTTATCACCGCGTTTCGCAATTCCTGTCGAGCACGGTGATGCGCGAGGGGCAGGCAGTGCTCGCGCGGAACGTTATGGACGACAGCCAGCTGGGCAGCCGCGACAGCAAGGGGGACATCCTTGCCACCAGCGTTATTTGCGCTCCGATCCGGAGCGACGGAAAAGTTGTGGGCGTCATTCACCTGTATTCGACCGATGCCTCAAGGACGACCGACCCCGACGACCTGGAATTCACGCTCGCGGTGGCCGACACGGTGGCGGTCGCGCTCGAAAATCTCAGCCGCCAACAGGAGCTGGCCGAGAACCTCAATCAAATTCGCGACGAGAACGTGCAGCTGCGCGAGCGGTTGGGCGTGGAGAGCGAGATCGTCGGCTCCAGCGAGCTCATGAACCAGGTGGCCCGGGAAATCGCCCGCGCTGCGCCGAGCCGGGCGACTGTGCTGATTCGCGGCGAGAGCGGCGTGGGGAAGGAGCTGGTGGCGCGAGCCGTGCACTTTTCAAGTCCGCGCAAGAAAGGGCCGTTTGTCTGTCTCAACTGCGCGGCCTTGTCCGAGACGCTGCTGGAGAGCGAGCTGTTTGGCCACGAGAAGGGTGCGTTCACCGGCGCGACGGAGCGGAAGATCGGCAAGTTCGAAGCGGCCGACAAGGGCACGCTCATGCTCGACGAGATCGGCGAGATGAATGCCAAGACGCAAGCGAAGTTCTTGCGCGTGCTGGAAGGTCATCCGTTTGAGCGGGTCGGCGGCAGCGAGGCCATCAAAGTCGACGTGCGCGTAATCGCCGCCACGAACCGCGATTTGGAGAAGGACGTTGCTGAAGGCCACTTTAGGCGCGACCTGTACTTCCGGCTGCATGTGCTGGAGATCGTTGTGCCCGCGCTGCGCAAACGTGCGGAAGATATTCCCATGCTGGCCGAATACTTCCTGCAGCGCTTCGTGGCCGAAACAGGCAGCAAGATCAAGGGATTCACGCCGCGCGCGATGGAGGAAATGCTGCGCTACCGCTGGCCGGGAAACGTGCGCGAGCTGAAGAATGTCATTGAGCGCGCCGTGGTGCTCACGCGCGGCCAATATATCGACCACGACGATCTTGTGCTTTCAACTCTGCGTACCGCGGGGGACACGGACATGGGCGTGGTCGACGGCCGCAACGCCCGGTCGGAACCGGCGTCGTTGGCTGACATTGAGCGGCAGCACATTCTGGACACTCTCAACCAGACCGGCTGGAACAAGAGCCGGGCGGCGATCATTCTGGGCATCGAGCGGTCGACGCTGGACCGCAAAATCCGCCGGTACGATCTGGTAGAAGGGCGCGCCCACCGCGATTAAGCGGCCAACAAACTAGCCCAAACGGCAAGCGAGAGAAGGTTAGCTCGATCCGTCGCTTGCGCTTCTGGCTGGTCTCCAGATGCGCAAATTTGACGCGGCGCTTGGATGCCTATCGCGCTCCGACTGCCACTTTAGCGTCCGATTCGATCAATTGGAGTTCATGAAGGCGGAATCGAGCGCCGTGATCATCAAACATTACCACCACGGTTCGGTCCGCATCGATCAGAACCACGGAGCCAACTTTTCCGTTTTTCGTCCGCACCAAATCGCCGGTCTTAAGTTTCATGGCAACTCTCCCTGCCTGTGTTGCCGTGTGGCCATGCGAACCGTGTGCCAGATTGGAACGATCAGGCTTCACACTGCCTAAACATCCGAGAGCAAGCAGCGCGACAGCGTGACAGCCGATCTCGGGTCGCCGCGGACGGATGCAACGATCACTTTTCGTCCGACGCGCGAAGCCAGGGGGCGATCGTCGGTTCGAACCGGCAGAGCTCGTCATCGCGGAAGTAGAGCGCTATTTCTCGCGCCGCTGCTTCAGGCCCATCCGAGCCGTGGACCAGGTTCATTTGGCGGCTTGAACTGTAGTCGCCGCGGATCGTGCCAGGGGCCGCCTTCAAACCGCTGGTGGCGCCTAGCATCTCGCGCACCACGCGGATGGCTTCAAGGCCTTCGACGACGGCCGCGACGATGGGCCCGCCCGTGATGAAACCTTCCAGCGCCGGATACCACGACTTGCTTACATGCTCGGCATAGTGTTTCTTAGCCAACTCCGGCGTCACGCGCATCATTTTCATCGCGATGAAGTTGAGGCCTTTGTCTTCGAGGCGAGCAATCACGCGCCCCATAAGGCGGCGCTGGACGCAGTCGGGTTTCAGCAGAATTAGAGTTCGTTCCATGGGATATTCGAGAGCTTAGGGGCGAGTATCGAGCGCCAGAATTGTAGAAGGGGATTTTACGGCCGTCGGCCACTTGTCTCAAGCGGCAACTTGGCCCGCGCATGCTGCGCTGTTACCCTCTTTGGATGCCAATACTCGGCGCTCATGAGTCGATTGCCGGCGGCTATTATAAGGCGGTTGAGCGCGCGAAAGCCGTCGGGTGCGATTGCGTGCAGATCTTCACGAAGAACAACAACCAGTGGCGGGCCAAAGCGCTCTCGGAGGAGGATGCCCGGCTTTTCAAGGCCGCTCTAATGCAGCACGGCATCAAGCATCCGCTAGCGCACGATTCGTATCTCATCAATTTAGCCAGCCCCGATCCGGTGCTGTGGAAAAAATCGGTTGACTCATTCGTGATTGAGATGTTCCGAGCCGACCGGCTGGGGATTCGCTATCTCGTGACGCATCCGGGCGCGTACACAACTGGCAGCGAGGCCTCCGGGATCGCCACGGTCGTGCGGGCGCTCGATGAAGTTCACGCTCAGACGCGCGGCATCAAAACACGTTGCCTCTTGGAGAACACGGCCGGGCAAGGGTCATGCCTCGGCTGCCGTTTTGAACAACTGGCGCAAATTATCGATGGAGTGCGGAATCCGGACCTATTGGGAGTGTGCATCGACACGTGCCACCTGTTCGCCGCCGGATATCCGATCAGCACGGAAAAGGACTATCAACAAACAATGCGAGCGCTCGACAGGGCCGTGGGACGGAAACTGGTGCGGGCGTTCCATCTCAATGACAGCGCCAAGCCGTTCGACTCGCGCGTCGACCGGCACGCTCACATTGGCCGCGGCTTGATCGGCAAAGAAGCGTTTCGGCTGCTACTCAATGACCGGCGTTTCGATAAAGTGCCGATGTATATTGAAACGCCCAAAGGGCAGGAGAAGGGCAAGGACCTCGATGCAATCAATCTGCGCGCGCTGCGGCGATTGATATTGAAGCCGGCCGGTTAGCGCGCGGTGCCTGGAATTTCGCGACCGTGAGGATCGATTGGCGCATCTTCGACAGCACGTTCCAACTCTTCGCGCAGCGGTTGATGGATGTAATGCTCGACGCGGTCGGCCGGGGCGTGAACGTGGTCCAACGGCAGTCCCAAGTGCTTGACGAGGTAGGTCTCCCAGAGGCGATGGCCACGGACCAGGCGGGCTGCGCGCCAGCGGCCGTCGTCGGTCATGTGTAGCCGGCCGTCGCGCAATTCGAGCCGTCCGCGGCGGCGCAGCATGGCGAGCGCCCAGCGCGCGAGCCAGCCCCCGCCAACAGCGGCCACCGCTTCGCTGGGCCTCATGCGCTTCGAAAAGTCCACTTCTTCCACGCGGTAGAGCATGAGCAGCAAGTCTTCACGCAAAATGCGCAGGGCCGTTTGCAAATTCCGCACGAGCTTACTGATGATGCCATACTGCGGCGAGAACAACACGGCCAGCCCATACATCGCGCCGGCGGCGCAGGCCATCGCGCCTGCTGGCGACACGCCGCGCTCTGCAAGAATGCCGGGGAGCGCGAACCAGTAGCCGATGACCGACGCAAGGATCGCGACCACGCAAGCGACAACGATCATGCGACCGAGCCGATCGCACAAGAGATGCGCGGTGGACGGCGGGGCGATCAGCATGGCGACGACGAGAATCGAGCCGACGGCTTCGAACGAGGCGACGGTCGTCACCGCTACGAGGGCCATCAAGAAATAGTGCATGAGCGTCGCCGAAAATCCGATCAGCGTCGAGAATGGCGAATCGAACGAGGAGACTTTGAGCTCTTTCCAAAAGATTAGGATGGCGGCCAGGTTGATTAAAACGACGGGCCCGACAGTGCGGAGTTGCATCGGCAACTCCAAGCCGGCGAATTTGAACTTGTACATGCCCGCGAAGCCGAGCAAGCCTTCAAACACGCACTGTACGTCGAAATGCAGCTGCCCGGCATAACTCTTGAGCAGCACGACTCCGATGGCGAACAGCGACGTATAAACGACGCCCATGCTGGCGTCGGCCGGCACGCGGCCGTACTGGTGGAGTGTTTGTGTAAGAAAAGTCGTCAAAAGGCCCACGGCTGCCGCGCCGAGAAACAGCGGCAAAATATTCATGCTGCCGGAAAAGAGCAGCGCTAAAACCAAGCCGGGCAACACGGCATGAGCGATCGCGTCGCCCATGAGGCTCATCCGCCGCAACACCAGGTAACATCCGACCAGAGCGCACGCGACATTAGTCACGGCGCCGACGAGCATGATGCTCCGGCCGCTAGGCGATGTGAACGGTTGCCACCAGTCAAATTGTGCGAGTAAATCCAACATGCAAATCAGCTTGTGTATTTTTCAAAGCAATTCGTGCGGCGATTCAGGAACGATTTGCGGCACGACGGGCATTCGGCCGGACGCGGAAAGTCGCGCTTCAAGCTTGCGGATCAGGGGCGCGGGCAGCATGTGCTCGACATCGTCGGCGTCGCGATCGACGTGGTCACTCGCGATGCCCGCGCTTTCGACCAGGAACAACTCCCACAAGCGATGCGTGCGCGTCACCTGGGCGGCGGCCGCCAAGCCGGCTGGCGTCAGCTGCGCTGCCTCGCGGTCGCGCTCAATCAAGCCTTGCGCACTGAATCGCCAGAGCCACCAGTTCAGCACCCAATTGCTCCAATGGCGTTGAGCGAGAAGTGTCTTTTCGTCGATTTGCGGGCGGTTGGGCAGCTGTGGCTCGCTCAGTTCATAGAGGGCGCGCAGCATGTGCTCGCGGCTGATGCGGAATCGCAGCCGCAACTCGGCCAAATTCTCGGCCACGATGCCGCGGCGCGGGGCGAACAGCAGCGAAAACAGGAAGATCGCGGCGCCAGAGAGCACAATCAGCGGCCCCGGCGGCAGCAGGCTTGCGTTGAGCAGCGCGCGAACTCTCTCGCTGCCAAACCATCGCTCTGGGAGCGGCGACGCCAAAAACGTGCCGATCATGCCCGACGCGCCGCCAAATACTCCCGCAATCACGAGCAGTGTCCCCAGGCGATTGGTCCAAAACCGCGCTCCCGCACCGGGCAGGATGATAAGCGCCGCCATCAGGATCACGCCGCAGATCGGCAGGCCCACAATTGTCACGATGGCGAGCGTGCCCATCATCAACAAATCGAGCGCGAGCGTGGGCCAGCCTTGTGACATCGCAAAGTCACTATCGAACGAAAGAAGCTCGAACTCTTTGAATAGAAGGATCACCACAACCAAGCAAACGACGGCCATGCCCGCGATGAGCTGAATATCGCTGCGCGAGATGCTCGCCGTCTCACCGAATAGATACGTACCCAAGCCCGCCTGATTGCCGGACTGATCCTGCTGGATCTTCGACAGCAGCACGACACCCGCTCCAAAAAAGGTGCTCAGCACAATGCCGATGGCGGCATCTTCCTTGGTGCGCGTCCAGCGGGTAATTACCGCGACCAATGCGATACCCAGCAGACCCGTTACGAGCGCACCGACCGAGAGACCGAAGCGATTCCGGTCGTTCATGATAAGGAAGGCCAGGCAGATGCCGGGCAGAGCGGCGTGCGAGAGCATATCGCCCACCAGCGCCCGCCGGCGCAACACGGCGAATGTGCCGATCACGCCGGCGGTCGCGCCCAACAGGGCCGTGCCGAGCATGATGTTCGCGGTGATCGAGCCGCCGATCATCGAATCGGCTCCCGCTGGCGCACTGCCTCGGCCGCTTCATCGAGGATCGTGAGCCGCCCGCCGTAGGTTTCGTGCAGCATTGCCGGCGTAAAAGTTGTTTCCGTTGGCCCGCAGGCGACCAGCCGCATGTTCAGAAGAATCACGTAGTCGAAGTAGCTTCGCACCGTTTGTAAGTCGTGATGCACGACGAACACGGTTTTGCCTTGCGAGCGCATTTTCTGGAGCAGCTCGATAATCGCCGCCTCGGTCGCCGCATCGACGCCGGAAAACGGCTCGTCCATGAAATACACTTTGGCATCCTGAGCCAGAGCGCGGGCCAGGAACACGCGCTGTTGCTGGCCGCCGGAGAGCTGCCGAATCTGCCGCTTGGCGAATTCGTTCATGCCGACCTGCTCGAGGCACTCGCGTGCGATTTGGCGTTCGGCTCGGCCGGGCCGGCGAATCCAGCCCAATCGTCCGTACGTGCCCATGAGGACGACGTCGCGCACCGTGACGGGGAAATCCCAGTCCACACTTTCGCGTTGCGGCACGTAGCCAATGAGATGCCGCTGCTCGCCAAATGGCTTGCCGTAAATTTCCACCTTGCCGCTCGCCAGCGGGAGCAGCCCGAGCACTGCTTTGATGAGAGTCGTTTTGCCGGCACCATTCGGGCCGACGATGCCAACGAGCTTTCCTTCCGGCACGACAAGATCAATATCCCACAGCACCGGCTTGCGATGATAAGCCACGGTCATGTCGTGGATTTCGAGCGCGGGCGCCGCTGTTTCGATTTGCTCGCTTGTCGACGACGCTTCTTTAATCATGGCGAGAATGTTTCATGCGTCCTGTTCATTTCAGTGCCGAAACGATTGTGTCGACATTCGCCTTGATCATGCCCAGATAATTGTCGGCACCGGAGCCAGTTGGTCCTAGAGCGTCGGCATAAAGCTCACCGCCGACGCGCACCTCATGGCCCTGCCGGCGGCATTCGTCGATCAACGATTGCAGGATTTCTGGCTTTACCGCCGATTCCACGAACACCGCTCTGACTTTGTGCTCCACCAGGTAGGCTGCAACTTCTTCCAACCGCCCGATTGTGACTTCATCTTCAGTGCTGACGCCCTTGAGCGGCTTCGATGTGAGCTTATAGACCTCACAAAAGTAGTTGAAGGCATCGTGCGCTGAAACGAGAACTCGCCGCTCGGTTGGAATCGCGCCAAGTTGCTCGCGTGCATATCGGTCGGCATCGTCGAGTTGGGCGATATAGGCGTCGCGATTCTTGGCGTAGTCTTCACGATGCTCGGGATCGAATTCGGCGAGCACTTCCGCGACGTACTTCACGCACTCTTTCCATAGGTTCGGGTCGTGCCACACGTGCGGATCGTAATAGCCCTCGAATTCGGGCGGCTGGCGAAGTCGCGGATCCTTCGATTCCACGAGAGCATGCGTTACCGCGTAGGTCGGCTTCGAATCGGCAAGGTTCTCGAATAATTCGGCCATGCGGCCTTCCAGGTGCAAGCCGTTGTAGAAGATCATGTCGGCCGAACTGAGCCGCTCGACATCCGCCGTCACCGCCGTGTACAAGTGCGGATCCACGCCGGGCCCCATCAACCCGGTCACTTCGAGGTGCTCGCCGCCAAGTGCTTTCAACATGTCGCTGACCGGCCCCGTGGTGCAAACGACCTGAATCGGATGTTGGCCGACGAATTTATGGACCGTTGGCGGTCTGGATGGCTCATCCGCGCCGGGCCCACAGCCCATGGCCGCCGCTGCAATCACAGAAAGTACGACCAAATCGGAGTTACGCAGTAATCGTAACATGGCAGTAGCACTCAGTTTGTGTAAAGAACTCATCTTTGCGACGAGCCACGAGAAACGATCTCGTTCCACGCCTGAACGTCGACTTTTTGACTCATCAAAAAATTGTGTACGCCCGACCGCCGCGTGTCAATGCCATTGTCGCCGCCCGTCGTTGTTGAGCGAGTGAGCAACGCCTGGCAGATTTCCGAGAAGCAAATCGTGAGTCGACATGCGCACGTCTTTTCGACGCCCACTGCCTGGCGCCACTCGACCATTCGAAAGGGGTCTTTGCGACGTAAGTCGTTGCGGTGCCTAAAGAAAATTTGACGGACGATCGGTCTGGCGGTACATTTTTACGAGGCCAGTTGTGCGCTTCGACCGTTCTCGCGTTGCCGCAATTCACGCCACCGATGAGCGTCAATTATTTCAAACGCTACCGGATGGAAATCGATTTGCGCGGCCAGCGTTTTGTGCCGCTGTATGTTCCGCCGGGCTACCGGCTGCTGGCTTGGCATCCCGATCGACTTGCCGATCACGCCGAAGCGAAGTTCCAAAGCTTTCGCCATGAAATCGACGCCGGCGTGTTCAATTGCCTCAGTGACTTCGACGGTTGTTACCGGTTGATGCAGGAAATCAGTCTTAAAGACGGCTTTCTGCCGGAAGCCACGTGGCTGGCGGCCTGTGCGAGCGGGAACGAAATCGAATTCTGCGGCACGATTCAGGGGATCCGCGCATCGAATAAGCACGGGGCAATTCAAAACGTCGGCATCACGCCGCGACACCGCGGCTTTGGCCTGGGCACGGCGCTGATTTCGGCGGCGCTGGCCGGCTTCCAACAGATTGGATTGGCCTATGCGTATCTCGAGGTGACGGCACAAAATGAACGGGCCGTGCGACTCTACAAGCGGCTGGGATTTCGTCGCACCAAGACGCTGTTCAAGGCAGTGGAACTCGCCTATTCTTGAACGCTCGTTATACACGCACTCGTTGTCTGCATAGCGCGTGGTAATTGCTACGTGCACTGCCGGTGCGAGTGAATCGGCCGCGCCGAATGAGAGATCAATCGATTGATGTCGAACGCAATATTTTCCCACACGCTGGCCAATGGCATGGTGCTCGTCGGCGAGCCGACGCAGTCGCTCGAGTCGGCCGCGTTCACGTTTCTGCTGCCAGCCGGGTGCAGCCATGATCCGGCGAACCGCGCCGGCCTGGCTTCGCTAACCGCCGAAATGATGCTTCGCGGCGCCGGTCCGCGCGATAGCCGAACGTGGGTCGCCGATCTCGAGAATTTGGGCGTCGAGCGCGGCGAATCGGTGGGCGTAGCGCAGGCGACTTTTTCCGGGGCCACGCTGCGCGACAATCTGCCGGCGGCGCTGGTGCTATTTGCCGATTTGATTCGCCGGCCGCATCTTCCGCCGGACCAGTTGGACGCTGGCCGCAACACGTGCCTGCAAGAGCTGCGCTCGATCGACGACGAGCCGAGCCACAAGCTCATGATTGAGCTGCGTCGCCGTCGCTATCCAGACCCTTGGGGCCGCTCGAGCCACGGCGAAGAGAAGCCGCTGCGGGCCACGACGATCAATGACGTGCGCCAGTTTCACGCGCGACACTATCGGCCTGGCGGCACGATCCTCGCCGTCGCCGGCAACTTTGATTGGCGACGATTGTGCGACCACGTTGAGCAACTGTTCGGTGACTGGCAGTCGGGCGACGCGGGCGAGCCGAGCAGTGCGAACGGCAAGGCGGCCGGCAATCACATTCCGTTTGAATCCAGCCAGTCGCACGTTGGAATCGCCTACCCGACAATTCCGTACAAGCATCCCGACTATTTTCAAGCGTGGGCGGCCGTCGGTGTTTTATCGAGCGGCTCGAGCTCGCGTCTGTTCACGGAAGTTCGCGAAAAGCGCGGGCTGTGCTACACCGTGTATGCCTCGCTCCACACGCAGCGCGATCGGGCAAGCGTGCTTTGCTACGCGGGCACAACGGCCGAAAGGGCGCAGGAGACACTCGATGTGACAGTTAGTGAATTGCTTCGGCTCGGTGACGGCATTCAACAAAACGAGCTGCAACGTCTCAAGGCGCGCATCAAAAGCTCGCTGATCATGCAGCAGGAATCCACGAGCGCGCGGAGCGGCGCACTTGCGCGCGATTGGTATCATTTGGGGCGCGCGCGCTCGCTGGATGAGGTCGGGCAGCTCGTCGATCAGCTTTCGGCCGAAACGATCAACGCGTTTTTGTCCGCGAACCGACCGCGCGATCTGCTAGTCGTTACCCTTGGCCCGCAGCCGTTGGAGATCCCGGCCGGAATTAAGTAGGTGCCGGGGTCGGGAGTCTTCAACAGGTTACTAAACCGACGCCGCACTGTCCAATAACAAGCAAAAAACTGGTGAACGCCTTCGACTCCCGACCCCTTCGACGTCGCTCGCGCGAAAAGGGTCAGGAGTCGTGCGCGATCCTTACCTCGACGCCCAATCGTAATTGTCGCTCATCGAATTAGAGAAAGCATTGACGACTCCCGACCCTGTTAAGGAGACCACCCTTGGAATTTCGCAGCCATCGCCTGGAGAACGGGCTGGAAGTTGTCGCCGAGACGAACGACGACGCCCATTCGATGAGCGTTGCCTTTCTGGTTCGCACCGGTGCGCGCGACGAGTCGAATGAAGTCGCCGGCGTCAGCCATTTCCTCGAGCATATGTGCTTCAAGGGAACGCCGCGACGCTCGGCCGACGACGTAAACCGGGAGTTCGACGAAATCGGGGCCCATTACAACGCTTTCACGAGCGAAGAATGCACTGCGTACTACGCCTCGGTACTGCCCGAGTATCAAGAGGCCAGCGTCGATCTGCTGGCCGACATCCTGCGGCCCAGCCTGCGACCGGATGATTTCGACATGGAAAAGAAGGTCATCCTGGAAGAAATCCAGATGTATCTCGATCAGCCGCCGTTCGGCATGGATGACCGCATCAAGCAGTTGCATCTTGGCGGGCACCCGCTCGCGAAAAGCGTGCTCGGCACGAGCCAGTCGGTCGGCGATCTGACGCCGGAGCAAATGCGAAATTATTTCACGTCGCGATACAGCGCCGACAACGTGTTCGTGGCAGCGGCCGGCAAAGTGAACTTCGATGCGCTCGTGGAACAAGTCGCCGCCCGCTGCGGCGACTGGCAGGCGCAAGATGCAACGCGTTCCATCCCGTCGGCTTCTTCAAAGACGCAATTCGAACTAGTGCATCGCCCCAGCGCCACACAGCAGTACGTGCTTCAACTGGCCGACGCGCCGGCGTCCGAGGACGCCGATCGCTACGCGGCAAAGCTGCTCGCTACCATCGTGGGCGACGATTCCGGCAGCCGGATGTATTGGGAGCTCGTCGACCCCGGTCTCGCCGAGGCCGCAACGCTCGGTCATTACGAGTACTTGGGGGTCGGCATGTTTTATACGTCGCTGTGCTGCGAACCTGATCTCTTGGACGAAAACCTCGCCCGGCTGGAAGCGATTTATCGCACCGTCGAATCCGAAGGCGTGACGCACGAAGAACTGCAACAAGCGAAGAACAAGGTGAAGGCGCGGGTGGTGTTGGGCAGCGAGCGGCCCCAAAACCGGCTGTTCAACGTCGGCGGGAACTGGCTGCAACGGCGCGAATATCGCACCGTTGCCGACGATCTCAAGTCGCTGGACGACGTTACATTGGACGACTTGCAGGCAGTTCTTCGCAAGTACCCCCTCACTCGATATACAACGATCACCGTCGGCCCGCGTAAGGACGCTCGCGATCCCGCGCAGCTGAGCCGCAAGTGATGAATGACGCGGATTCTTTATTGCTGGACGACAACCAGCGCCTTGGCGTCATTGTCGTCGATCATGGGTCGCGCCGGGACGAGAGCAACGAGCTGCTGCTGGACGTCGTCAGGCAATTTGCCGAGGCAACGGGCGTTGCTATCGTTGAGCCTGCCCACATGGAGCTGGCCGAGCCTTCGATCGACACGGCCTTTTCGCAGTGCGTGGCTCGAGGCGCAAAAACAGTCGTCGTGTTCCCCTACTTTCTGCTGCCGGGCCGCCATTGGAACGACGATATCCCGCATCTCACCGCGGCGGCCGCGCGCAAGCATCCCGGCATCCGCTATCTTGTCACGGCTCCCTTCGGCCTGCACCCTCTCATGGCCGACGTGATGCGCCAGCGAATCGAGCATTGCCTTGCGCACACGCAGGGTCGGGCCGATGCCTGCGAAGTGTGTGCAGGCACTGATCGCTGCCAGCTGCGCGTTGGCGGTGCGTAGCGGCTCATTTTTACTGGTGGACTTTGACGATAATGTCGACTGGGTGCCGCGCGATGGTGCGCGCCATGCTAGCGTGCTATTCCCACACGTCTCCTCGAATCCATGGAAGGATCCTCCATGTCCCGAACTCGTCGCACATTGGCCGTGTTGTTCCAATCGGCGGTCGTCGCCGTGACTGTTCAATTGTCCGCGTACGCCGGCACGCCGTTCGTGCCGGGAACCGGGGAGTTTCTTGCCGACTGCTGCGACGACTTTGAGGACCCCAACTGGAGCTATCGCTACAATCACCCTAAAAGCAGCCATGAGCAGGACGACAAACAGCGCAGCCCCGGCGGGAGGTCCGCGAACGGTCTCTGGCATGAAGGCGGAAAGCGCGGCACGCCCGATCTGGTGAAGCGCGTCGACACGCCGCCGGACGGTATCGAGGGGAGCACGGGCGCGATGTTGTTTGCCACGAAGAATTCCGGCATCCCTGGCCGCGTCAGCAACTCGCAGATGCAAGACGACATCCTCATGATGTTCGACCGCAAGCTCGGCCGGCCGATTCCAATTTCGTGGCAGCCAAGCTGCACGGTGCGCGTTTACTTGCCGCCGTTCGACCAGTGGGAGAATCGCACCGGCGCTCAATTCGGCATGCGTGCCGATTGCCGCGGCCAAAAGTCCGGCGAAAAGCCGGAAGAATATTGGCCCGGCATGTTCTTTTTGTTTCGCAGCGAGACAAGCCGCAACATCGAGCAGGACTTCGCCAAGCTGACGATTCGCGCCGACCGCCGCGGTCACGACGTCCGCAGCCTCGACATCACCGAGCCGGGTTGGTGGACTCTCGGCCTCTCGTTCACGGCCGACGGGCAGGTTCACTATTACGCCAGTCCAGGCGTCGACGACCTCACCGAAGAAGATTATTTGATGTCGAATTTTCCATACAACATGCGGGGCGTTTCGTTCCACAACTTCTTCTTCAACGTGGCCAACTGGGACAATGGCCGCACCTGGTCGACGCAATGGGTGATTGACGACCCCATGGTTTTCGTGATTCCGCCCGAGGGGCGAACCGTGGCACAGCTGTACCGCTTCAAGAAGCAGCCGCAGAAGCGGCCGCAAATTTCCCGGAATCGCACACGCAGGCCCGCCGCATCGAGCGCACGCTCAACGAGAACTTCACGCGGCCAAAGCCAGCGGTAAAATGCGGCGATGGCCGCAGATCGCTGGGAATTCTGGATTGACGTCGGCGGGACTTTTTGTGACTGCCTGGCAAAAGCCCCCGACGGCTCGTTGCGGCGGCACAAGCTGTTGAGCTCCGGCGTCACCAAGGGACAGGTCGGCGCCGGATCGACTCGCGACAGCATCGTCGATAAAGCGCGCCGCCACGATCCACCGGATTTCTGGACGGGCTGGCAGCTATCGCTTGTCGATGCGAATGGCGCGACCATCGACACGACTGCCGTCTCAGGCTTCGACACAGCGCACAGCCGCTTGCATCTTCAAAATTTGTCGCAAGAACCGCCGCCGGGCAGCGCCTACGAACTACGCTCGGGCGAGGAAGCGCCGGTCATCGCGATCCGGTATCTGTTATCTCTCTCGCAGACGTTGCCGGTGCCGCCGGTCGTGTTGCGATTAGGCACAACCCGCGGCACGAATGCTCTCATCACTCGCAGCGGCGCCCGCACGGCACTGGTGACGACGCGCGGCTTTGGCGACGTGTTGGAAATCGGCTATCAGGCCCGGCCGCGATTGTTCGACTTGACGATACGCAAACCAGCTACGTTAACGTCGGCAGTCGTAGAGATTGATGAGCGCGTGACTTACGACGGCCAAGTGCTAACCCCGCTCAACGAATCTGACGTGCGGCAGCAGCTTCAGTCGCTGTATGATGCCGGCATTGAATCCATCGCGATCTGTTTGCTGCACGCCGATCATCATCACGATCACGAGCGAACCATCGCCCAAATTGCCCGCGAGATCGGGTTCGGCGAGATCAGCGTCTCGCACGAGGTCGCGCCGCTGCCAAAACTGGTGCCACGCGCGGATACGACAGTCGCGGATGCTT